>DASRKV010000222.1:0-5514 GCA_035648795.1 Opitutaceae bacterium | reverse complement strand
ATCACCCGCTCCCTCCGCAACCGTCAGCCCAGCCGGCGAAACCCGGGAGGTTGATAAAGCGAGCAGAACGATTACGAAACCAGTCCCTTTCACCCTCATTTCCTCTTCCATGTCTCTCGAAAAAATCACGTCGGTTACCGGCCGTGCCGTTGTCGTGCCGGGCAATGATATCGACACCGACCGGATCATCCCGGCGCGGTTCATGAAATGCGTCACGTTCGACGGCCTCGGCGAATATCTCTTTTACGACGTCCGCAAGAACGCCGACGGCACGGACCGCCCGCACCCGCTCAACGATCCGCGGTTCAAGAACGCCACGATCCTATTGTCCGGTGCCAACTTCGGTTGCGGGAGTTCGCGCGAGCATGCGCCGCAAGCGCTCCAGAAACACGGGTTTCGCGCAATCGTCGCGGAAAGCTATGCCGAGATCTTTTTTGGCAATTGCACGACGCTGGGCATCCCGTGCGTGAGCGCCGGCCGGGCGGATATTCAGAGAATCGCCGCCGCCGTCGCGAAGAACCCTGCCGTGGAGGTGGTGGTTGACGTCGCCGGGGCGGAGATCCGTTTTGGCGGCCAGACGGTCAAGGCCGGGATGCGGGAGAGTGCGCGGGAGGCGCTGGTGAACGGCCGCTGGGACCCAATCGGAGACTTGCTAGAAGGCGTCGGAGAGGTCAAAAGACTCGCCGCGCGGTTGCCGTATCTGGCGACCTGACCTACGCTTCTGTGGGGCGGCTTGAAAAATAAATGAATCCTTTTTGCGCCCCAGGCGTCTATTCGAGAAATCTCCTTCCATGTTGATACCTTCCGGCTTTGGCATGATCGAAATCATTCAGGGGGCAGGCCTGCTGATCTACCCCCTCGGCATCTGCTCGTTCGCGATGGTGTTCATCATCTGCGAGCGGACCTATGCTTTGCGCACCACGGTCGTGATGCCGCAGGATCTGGTCGATGCCATCATCGAGAACAAGCCCTATTCGGGGGGAAAGCACTCCGTCCTCGCCCGGATTCTGGACTTCGCCGAAGACCACGAACACGATGAGGACGCGGTCAAGGCGTTTGCCCGGCTGGAGATCAACCGGATGGAACGCGGCATTCCCTATCTCGACGTCATCTACGCCGTCGGCCCGCTCCTGGGCCTGACCGGCACGGTCACGGGCTTGTTGCGGGTGTTTTCGCAGATTTCTCCGGATACCGGCCTGCCGGATCCCGTGGCGTTTACCAAAGGCGTGGCGCTCGCCCTGTCGGCGACGGTCATTGGACTGAGTGTGGCGATCCCGGCGCTCGTCGGGGGCGGGTATTTGCAGCGCAAGGTGGAGAATTACGCGGTGCGGATCGATTCGTTGCTGGAGCGGATCAACAGCCGCCGCACGACCACCCGCGTGGGCCACGAGCCGGCGGCGGCACCCTTCCGCTGAACTCCGTCCCCGCTTTAGCCCCAAGCCATGGCCCTCTACGAGAAGCGCCGCAAGAAGCCGGAACTGATGCTGGTGCCGCTGATCGACGTGCTCACGATGATGATCTTTTTCGCTTTCGTGACCATGCAGTTCAAATCGGGCTCCACGCTCAACATCACGCTGCCGAAGGTCGACACCGCGGGAAAGAACGAATTCAAGGGCTCGGTGACGATCGCGATCGACCGGGAGGGGAAGATGGATTTCAACGGCAAACCGGCCACCGATGAACAGCTCGAAGCCCTGCTCGGGGCGGTGCGCAAGATCGACCGCAACATTCCCGTGCTGATCCAGGCCGACGAAACCACGCCGCTCAAGCGGCTCGCGTTTGTGATGGATACCTGCCGCAAGATCGGGCTCAACAAGTTCAGCCTGCAAGCCCGGTAAGAGAGGGGGCGGGGGCGGAAGGCGCTTTCCAACCCGCGGGGATTTGCTACAACCGGTCATGCACCTTGTCATCACCGGAGTCACCCGCGGATTGGGGCGCGCACTGGCGGAATGGTATATCGCGCACGGCCACACGGTCAGCGGCTGCGGCCGGAGTGGCATGGAGATCTTTGAACTGCGCTCCGTTTACCCCGAGCCGCACAACTTCGATGCCGTTGATGTCACGGAGGTGGTGAAAGTCGGCATGTGGGCCGAGCGCATCCTGGGAGCCGCCGGCACGCCGGATTTTCTGATCAATAACGCCGCCCTGATGAACCAGCCGGCGCCACTGTGGAAGGTGCCGGCCGCGGAGTTTTCGAAGCTCGTCGACGTGAACATCAAGGGCGTCGTCAATGTGATCCGCGCTTTTGTCCCGGCGATGGTCGAGGCCGGCCATGGCGTGATCGTGAATTTCAGCTCCGGCTGGGGCCGGTCGACTTCGCCGGACGTGGCGCCGTACTGCGCCTCGAAATGGGCGATGGAAGGATTGACCGGATCGCTGGCCCAGGAGTTGCCGGAGGGCATGGCCGCGGTGCCACTCAATCCCGGCGTGGTCAACACCGACATGCTGCAGAAATGTTTCGGCGCCGAGGCCGGCCGTTATCCCACGGCGCAGGACTGGGCCCGGCAAGCCGCCCCGTTCATTCTGACCCTCGGCGCGAAGGACAACGGCCAGTCGCTCAGCGTGCCCAGCGTGCCGTTGGATTGAGGCGAACGCTGGCGCATGCGTGGCGGGCCCGCCGTGACTTGCCTCTCGGGCGGTTTCGTCGTCCGCTCACGGACCATGATCGGTGTTTTCGATTCGGGGTTCGGCGGGCTCACGGTGCTGGATTCGCTGCTGAAAGCGTTGCCGCAGTACGATTACGTGTTTCTCGCGGACAGCGCGCGGGCGCCCTACGGCGCGCGCAGCCTCGACGTGATCTACGAATTCACGCTGGAGTCGGTCGAGTGGTTGTTTGACGAAGGTTGTACGCTGGTGCTCCTGGCCTGCAACACCGCGTCGACGCGCGCCCTGCGCAACCTCCAACAATTGCACCTGCCCAAACACCGACCTGACCGGCGCGTGCTCGGCGTGGTGCGCCCGTCCGTCGAGGCGCTGGCCGGCCTGCCGCCCGGCGCCGTGCCCGGACGGACGCCCCCGTCGCCGGCGACAGGCGTGGTCGCGGTGCTCGGGACCGAGAGCACGATTGTCTCCGACTCTTACGGAATAGAGCTGCGCAAACTCGCGCCGCATCTCGAACTCATCCAGCAGGCTTGTCCCCTCTGGGTTCCTTTGGTCGAAGCCGGGGAGCTCGACGGGCCCGGCACCGAGTGGTTTCTCCGGCGGTCGTTGGAACCGGTGTTGGACTCCGGCCGGCGACCGCAACGGATCCTGCTGGGCTGCACCCACTATCCGCTATTGCTGCCGGCGATCCGCCGATTGGTCCCGACGGAGGTGGAGATTCTCGCGCAGGGCGAGGTCGTGGCCTCGCGGCTGGGCGCGTGGCTGGAGCGTCATCCCGAGCAGGAGGCGCGGCTCGGCCGGAGCGGACTCCGGCGATTCGTCACGACGGACGATGCCGCGTGGTTCTCCGCCCGCGGCGAGAAGCTCCTCGGCCGGCCGCTGACCGCCGAACGCATCCGTCTGCGTCAGTCCCGTTGGTCGTGAGACCGGACCAAGTCAGCTCTTCCCGACGGTGGGGTGCTCCAGATCCGGCAGGAAGCCGGTGATCAGGCCGATCAGCGGCAGGAAGCCGCAGACTTGGTAGACGAAAAAGATGCTGGTATGATCGGCGAGCCTGCCCAGGAGCGCCGACGCAATGCCCGCGGTGCCGAAGGCGAGGCCGAAGAAAAGGCCGGCGATCAGACCGACCCTGCCGGGCAGCAATTCCTGCGCGTAAACGATGATGGCGGGGAAGGCCGATGCCAGGACGAAGCCGATGAACACGGTCAGCACGATCGTCCACGCGGGGTTGGCGTAGGGCAGCAGCAGGGAGAATGGCGCGACGCCGAGGATCGATATCCAGATCACCAGGCGGCGACCGAAGCGGTCGCCGAGCGGTCCGCCCACAATCGTGCCGGCCGCCACGGCGAACAGGAAAATGAACAGGCGGACCTGGGCCGCCTGCACGGAGAAGCCGAATTTCGCGATGAGGAAGAACGTGTAGTAATTGGTGAGACTGGAGAGGTAAATGTACTTGGAAAAAATGAGCGCCACGAGGACGCCCAACGCCAGGCCAACCTGCCGCTGGGTGAGCGTGGCATGCCGGCTCGGCGCCGGCGGTTTACGGCCCCGCATCTGGTCGAGATGATTCCGATACCAGGAGCCGACGCTGGTGAGCACCAGAATGCCGAGGAAGGCGAGGGCCGAAAACCACAGCACGCTTTTTTGCCCATGGGGCACGACGATCAGGGCCGCCAGCAACGGTCCGAGCGAGGTGCCGAAGTTGCCGCCGACCTGGAAGACCGACTGGGCAAATCCGTGGCGGCCGCCCGAGGCCAGGCGGGCGATGCGCGAAGCTTCCGGATGAAAGATCGAGGAGCCCGTGCCCACCATTGCGGCGGCGATCAGGATGGCGTGGAAGCTGGCGGCATGCGCCAGCAGGACCAGCCCCACCAGGGTCATGCTCATGCCGATCGCCAAGGAAAACGGCCGTGGCTGGCGATCGGTGTAGAACCCGACCAGGGGTTGCAGCATCGAGGCGGTGAGCTGGAAGGAGAAGGTGATCAGGCCGACCTGCGCGAAGGACAGGTGAAACGACTGCTTGAGCAACGGATAGATCGCCGGCAACAGCGACTGGATCGTGTCGTTGAGCATGTGCGACAGGCTCAGCGCCAGCAGGATTCGGAGGACGGTGCCCTGGATGTGCCGAGGACGTTCGGTCAGTGGTGCGGTGGCAGGTTCCATGCGGACGAAAGGATCCAATACGGCATAAGGACGCATCCTGTGCAACCGATTGGTGCGGATTCCGGCGTGCTGAGCCGGATCCATGAAGCGTCACGGCAAATCGCGTTCTGGTCCGAACGGGAATAAAACTCAGATGGGGCGTAGCTGCGAGCGCCAGCGAGCGGTCGGCCGGTTCCGAATCCACTCGCTCGCGGCCACAAGGCTAGTGGATTTCCAGGGAGTTCGATCCGCAGGGCGGGTTCTCCAGACCCCGCGTTGCTCACGGCAATGCGACGGCATGTGCCGACGCCGCCCGGTAACGTATCGATCATCGAGCCCCTGGCTGGGACACGCGTTCGCCTACAGGTTCAATCCTGCTCGTTCGGCCAGCAGCGCGTTCACCCTGCGGATGACGGCAAAGGCGTCGGCGACGTAAAGGACGTCGGCTTTTCCCTGGGCCCAGCTGCAATTCGGGTTGAGATTGACGGCCCGGCGCTCGTTGATGAAGCGCCAGCCGACCGTGTGGGGCTCTTCGCCGTGGCAACACGTCGAAAGTCCTTTGGGATGCCGCGGCGTGGAGCCGGTCTGCCCGACCTGGTTGAGATGGGTCATGAATTTCAGCACCGCCTGGCCTTCGCCGCTCAGGTCGACCAACGATTTGGTGCCGCCGAGAGACGCCTTGGATCTCGCGAGGAAGTCGAGAATCAGTTGTTCCGCTTCCTCGGGATGCGACTTGCCGTCGGGCTGCGTCTTGGTCCAGCCCGCTCCGGC
>DASRKV010000221.1:0-5251 GCA_035648795.1 Opitutaceae bacterium | reverse complement strand
CCCGTGGGCATCATCCGTATTTTTAACGCCACCGCGCAGAGCGACATCCGCCTGGTGCTTTGGTTCACGATCCTGATCAACGTCAATCTGGCCATCTTCAACCTGCTGCCCATCCCGGTGCTGGATGGCGGACATATGCTTTTCGCGACCATCGAGCGCCTGCGCAGCCGGGCGCTGCCGGCCGACTTCATCATGACGACGCAAAGCGTGTTCATGGTGCTGCTCTTCTCCCTCATTCTTTACGTCAGCATATTCGACGTCAGGCGCTGGGTCCGCGACGTTCGTGCCGATCGAGCGGATACCCAGGGGCCCGCTGCGCTCGATCCCAAACCCGATACCGCGCCCGCCACGCCCTGACGTCCGCCGTTGCCGGCAGCCCGCCATGGCTTATTGCGCGTCCCGCTTCCGCACCGTCCGCCGCCCCACCGTGGAAGTGAGGGTCGGCAGCGTCGGTGTTGGCGGTTCGAATCCGCTCCGGCTGCAGTCGATGACGACGAGCGACACGCAGGACGTGGACGCCACCGTCCGACAATGCATCGCGCTGGCCGAGGTGGGCTGCGAGATCGTGCGGATCACCGCTCCGAATGTTCCCGCCGCGAAATGCCTCCAGCCGATCCGGGAAAAATTCACCGCAGCCGGCTTTGGCGCCGTGCCGCTGGTCGCGGACATTCACTTTCTGCCCTCCGCGGCGATGGCAGCCGTCGAACACGTGGAGAAAGTGCGCGTCAATCCCGGCAACTATGCCGACAAAAAGAAATTCGCCACCCGCGAATACACCGACGTCGAATACGACCGGGAGCTGCAGCGGCTGCATGACGCTTTCTCGCCGCTCGTCCAACGCTGCCGGCAGCTCGGGCGCGCCTTGCGCATCGGCACGAATCACGGGTCCCTGTCCGACCGGATCATGAACCGCTTTGGCGACACGCCGCTCGGGATGGTGGAGAGCGCGCTCGAGTTCGTGCGCATCGCCGAGGCGCACGGCTATCACGACCTGATCCTGTCGATGAAGGCGAGCAATCCCAAGGTCATGATCCAGGCCTACCGGCTGCTCGTCGAGCGCATGGACGCGGTCCACCGCCCCTATCCCTTGCACCTCGGTGTGACCGAAGCCGGCGACGGCGAAGACGGCCGCATCAAGGGCGCGATCGGGATCGGCTCGCTCTTGCTGGACGGACTGGGCGACACCCTCCGGGTTTCGCTGACCGAGGACTCAGTCTACGAAATCCCCGTGGCGCGGGCGATCGCGGACAAAGCGATGAGCCTGTGGGTGAAACCGGAAACCGGAGACTGGAGACCGGATAGTCTAGCAGCCGCACCCATCAGCCCTCCGGAATCCGGGATGCACTCTCCGGTATCGCGGTATCCGGTATCGGCAGACTCGATTGACCCCTACCACTTCACGCGCCGCGAAACCTCCGTCCTGCCGCTGTCCGGCTCCTGCGCAGTCGGACCGGAACTTCCGCCGCGCGTGGTGGTTCGCGTGCCGTCAGTCCACCAATTGGGAAAGACAGCGGGCGAGCTGGCGGCGGCGTCATTGCACGACACGCCGGTGGAAGGCTTGTTGGTGCCGGTCCCGGACGCCGGAATATTGGCCGACCTGCGGCGGACCCTGGAAGCCGTGGCTCTCCCGGCCGGTTTCATCATCCTCGAACTCGCGCCGTCCGTCACAACCAGCGATCTGGCCGATCTCTTGTCCACCAGCGGGCGACGCCTGGTGCTCTGCCGCCGGTTTGGCCCTGCTGCCTCCGGAGAGCTTGCCCTCTGGACAAGGCTCGTGCGTTCGAGTCGTCACTTCCTTGCGGTCGACATCGCGCCGCGGGATCTGGCGGCGCTGGCCGGCACCCTTCGTGAACTCGGCGACGGTCAGCTTTTGTTCACAATTTCTGATCTTCGGCACCCGGCCAGCGAGATCGCGCACGCCCTTGGCGCCTACCGCGCGTTGACCGAGCAGCTCCGCGCCGCCGGGTCGCGCGCCCCGATCTGGATCCGCAATACCGCCGCCAACGCCGTGCATGGGGAGGCCAGTTTTCTCGGGCGGTTGATTGAGGCCAGTTTTTTGACCGGCGGGTTGCTCTGCGACGGCGTCGGTGACCTGGTGAGTGTGGAGACGGAGCCCGATCCGATTCGTGCCACGAAGCTGGCGTACAACCTTCTTCAAGGTGCCGGCGCCCGCGTCTCCAAGACGGAGTTCGTGGCTTGTCCCAGCTGCGGACGCACGCTTTTCGATCTGCAGACCACCACCCAGCGCATCCGGGGAAAAACCGGCCATCTGAAAGGGGTCAAAATCGCCATCATGGGCTGTATCGTGAATGGCCCGGGCGAGATGGCCGACGCAGATTTCGGGTACGTCGGCGGCGCACCCGGCAAGATCAACCTGTATGCCGGGAGGAATTGCGTGCAGTACAATCTGCCGCAGGCCGAGGCGGACGACCGCCTGATCGGGCTGATCAAGGAACATGGTCGCTGGCTGGAGCCACCGGCACCCGCCGGCAGCGCGCCGGACCGGCTCCAACCCGCCGGGCCGCCTGGGCGATAGCCCGGATGTTTTGTGGTCCCGGTCGGGGCGGCGAATTTGTCACAACGCCGCCACTACCGCCATGCCGCTGTAACCCGATTGTCACCGAACCGGTTCATGCCGGTGGTCCGGCAGGAAACGGAACACCGTCCGCCCGCTGCGGCGCTCCGGCCCGTGTATCCAGGCGGGCCCGACTTCTCCCGTTCGGGCCAAAGCCCCGGCCGCCCCGCCGCGGCATTTGTAGTGGAGGTTTTGCTACGAATGGTCCTTCCCCCGGGGCGGACGATCCGCGCCGTCCACCGAGCCCCGCCGGGCCATGGATCGGGTGTGAATAAGTTGTGGGAAAGTTGGTCTTGAAATGCATTTTAGGATTCACGTTACTCCGCCCTTCGTTTTTAGTGGATGATACCTCGATGGTTCTTTCCCACGTCCGCAGTCCGCATTCGTTAGCGAGCCTCTTAGGAATTTTCCCTTCCTTCTGGTCATCAACGCCTTATCGTTCTGTTTTACCTGCACCTCACATCGTTGAGACCGGACATGCCTTTTTCCTGCAAGCGAGCAAGCGAATTGGCCCTGCAAGACGCGTGGTTTGAGCCTTGACGGGGATCGTGTGAATAATCTCCTTCTTTTGCCTGCTCCATGCCTTCGCTGACTCTCCCGTCCAGCCTGTGGGAAACCGTCAAATGTGACTTCAAGGGGCTCTTCCCCGAGGACGTTTTCCAGATGTGGTTTGAACCCATCGTTTGCCTCGAAACGACCGAGGATGCGATGACGCTCGGTGTACCCAATGACTTCGCGGCGATCTGGATCCACGATAACTACCTGGATCTCATCACTCAACGCCTCCGCCTGACCGCTGGCCGGCTGATCAATGTCTCGCTGAAGGTTTGCCACGGCGGAATGGCCGGCCGTTCCGGCACCACCTCCCCTCTTTCCGGCAACGGCGACGGCGGGTCGGCCCCGGCGCACCACAATCGGCTCCGCGCCGCTCCCCGCCGGGCCGGTCGTTTCGACGAGAAGGGCCCCAACGCCGGCACCCTCAACCCTCGTAACACGTTCGAAAACTTCGTGGTCGGCGCCAACAACCAGCTCGCCCATGCGGCCGCGCTCGCGGTGGCCCAGGCTCCGGCGCAAGCCTTTAATCCGCTGTTCATTTACGGCGACACCGGCTTGGGCAAGACCCACCTCATGCATGCGGTGGGCCACAGCATTCTCCGTAACAATCCCGACGCCAAAGTCGCCTACCTCTCCACCGAGAAATTCACCAACGAATTCATCCAGGCGCTGCAGGAAAACAGCCTCACGCGCTTCCGCCAGCGTTATCGCAACGTGGACGTGCTGCTTTTGGACGACGTGCAGTTTCTGAGTGGCAAGGAACGCATCCAGGAAGAGTTCTTCCACACCTTTAACGACGTCTTCGAATCCGGCAAACAGGTCGTCCTGTCCAGCGATCGGCCGGCGAGTGAGATCGCGAAACTCGAGTCACGCCTCGTCTCCCGGTTCCAGTGGGGCTATGTGGCCGACATCCAGTCACCCGATTTCGAGACCCGCGTGGCGATTCTGCGCATCAAGGCCGCCTGCCTCAAGTTCGACGTTCCCCCGGCGGTCATCAACTTCATCGCCCAGCACGTCTCCAAGAACATCCGGCGCCTCGAAGGTGCGCTCATCAAGGTGGCGAGCTACTCCGCGCTCACGAACAAGCCGTTGGATCTGCCGACCGTCGAGGTCCTGCTGCAGGACGTCCTCATGGAGCAGGCGCAGAATCAGTTGACGCTGGAGACGATCCAAAAGCGCGTCGCCGATCACTACCAGATCCGCCACAGCGACATGACGAGCAAGCGCCGGCCGGCCAACATCGCCCAGCCCCGGCAGATCGCCATGTATCTCGCCCGCCAGCTGACCAAGCACTCCCTGCAGGAGATCGGCGACGCCTTTGGCGGTCGCGATCACGGCACCGTGATCCACGCCTGCAAGACCGTCGACAACATGATGGACCAGGACGACTCTGTCCGCGGCAGTGTCGAGTTCCTGAAGGCCCAGCTCGCCAAGTAGGCCCGGCCGGGGCAAGCGGCGGGGTCGCGCCGTCTATTGTGAGAGCTGAATCCGGTTTCTAACCGGCACTGCGTCATGCCATGCAATTCCCCTTACATTTCTCCCGTTCATGAAAAACCCTAAGGCCCATTTCCCCAAGATTCCGTCAATCGCCTTTGAAGGCCCGCGATCAGAGAATCCCCTGTCCTTCAAACATTACAACCCGGATGAGGTGGTCGACGGCAAGTCGTTGAAGGACCATCTGCGCTTCTCCGTCGCTTATTGGCACTCGTTTCGCGGCGTGGGCTCCGACCCTTTCGGACCGGGCACCATCGTCCGTCCGTGGGAGACGGGCAAAGATCCAATTTCCATCGCGCAGGCGCGGATGGACGCCGCCTTCGAGTTCTTCGTGAAGATCCAGGCTCCCTTCTGGTGTTTCCATGACCGCGACATCGCGCCGGAAGGCCGCAGCCTGATTGAGTCCAACCGGAATCTCGACAAGCTCGTCGCCCACGCGAAGGAGCTGCAAAAGGCCACCGGCGTGAAGCTCCTTTGGGGCACGGCCAATCTGTTTTCCAATCCGCGCTTCATGTGCGGTGCGGCGACCAACCCGGACGCCCACGTGTTCGCCTATGCAGCGGCGCAGGTGAAAAAGGCGCTGGAGGTCACCCGGGAACTCGGGGGCGAGAATTACGTCTTCTGGGG
>DASRKV010000220.1:0-12726 GCA_035648795.1 Opitutaceae bacterium | reverse complement strand
GCCTGAGCCACAAACCTGACTCGCGCGCTTCCTTGCGACAGATCTTGTTGCGATAAAAGAAATCCTTTCGACTTACGCCTTCCTGGGCTTCGAGATAATTCGCCGCCACCGATCCGGAAGAACGCACCAACTGGCGAGAATCCTCGTAATTTGAGAGTCTCTTCGGGAGCCGGTTGACGAACCGCCTTACTTCCAACGCGAATCGAAAGGTTCGTTCGACCAGAGCTCCTCGGTGGCTTGCCCATCCCGGTTCTTGGTACTTGTTACTTGCTCCTTGTCACTTGGTTTCTTTCAGCAGTTTTTCCACCTGCTGCACGTCCTTGTCGCCACGGCCGGAGAGATTGACCACGATCACCCGGTCCCGGCCCAGCTCCCGCGCCCGCTGCAAAGCGTAGGCCAGCGCATGCGTCGACTCCAGGGCCGGAATGATGCCCTCGATGCGGGAACAGAGCTGGAAAGCCTCGAGCACCTCGTCGTCCGTGGCATAAGCGAACTCGATCCGCCCACGATCGCGGTAAAAGGCGTGTTCCGGGCCCACCGCGGCATAGTCGAGCCCGGCGCTTACGGAATGCGTCGGATCGATCTGCCCGTCGGCGTTCTGCAGCAGGAAGGTCTTGCACCCTTGCAGCACCCCCAACCTGCCGCCGGCGAAGCGTGCGGCGTGCTCGCCCGGACGGATGCCCCGGCCGCCGGCCTCGACGCCCACCAGGCGCACGGCCGCGTCCTCAAGAAATTCGAAGAACAACCCGATCGCATTGCTGCCGCCGCCCACACACGAGATGAGTTCGTCGGGCAGCCGGTTTTCCTGCGCCAGGATCTGCTCGCGCGCCTCGAGGCCGATCACCCGGTGAAAATCCCGCACCATCATCGGATACGGATGCGCGCCATAAGCCGTGCCGAGAATGTAGTGCGTCGTGCGCACGTTGGTCACCCAGTCGCGCATCGCCTCGTTGATCGCCTCCTTCAGCGTCTTCTGGCCCGCCTCGACGCTGCGCACTTCGGCGCCCATCAGCCGCATCCGGAAGACGTTCAGCGCCTGGCGCTCCATGTCGACCGCCCCCATGTAGACCACGCACTCAAACCCGAATTTCGCGCACACGGCCGCCGTCGCCACGCCGTGCTGTCCGGCCCCCGTCTCGGCGATGATGCGCCGCTTGCCCATCCGGCGGGCGAGGAGCGCCTGGCCGAGCGCGTTGTTGATCTTGTGTGCGCCGGTATGCAGCAGGTCCTCGCGCTTCAGATAGATTTTGGCGCCGCCGCAATGGCGCGTCAGGCGCTCGGCAAAGTAGAGCGGCGTGGGGCGGCCGGCGTAATCCCGCAGATGGTGCCGCAACTCGGCCTGAAACGCCGGGGCCGCCTTCGCCGCGGCGTAGGCCGCACCCAGCTCCTCCAACGCGGTCATCAACGTCTCCGGCACGAACACGCCGCCGTAGGGGCCAAAGTGCCCGGCCGCATCCGGCAGGGAGAAGCGGTCCAGCGGTTCGGCGGTCTTGGTCGCGGCATCCATGGGGACGGACAACGTGGCTTCTGAACCGCCCCCAGGCAACGGCGAACTTGCCGGATTCCCGTTGGCATCACCCGCCCGCGCCTGTCAGCGTCACCCGCCATGCGCTCCCGCGAGGCCCAACGGCACGTCCACCCGAGCGTCTTCATGTTCCTCAACCTGCCGTACGGGGTGATGGGAGGTTACGTGACGGTCGCCCTCGCCTACCTGTATGCCCAAGCCGGCATTCCGGTCGCACAGGTCGCTGCACTGGTCGCGGTCGGACTCATTCCCCATACATGGAAGTTCGCCTGGGCGCCGCTGGTGGACACGACGCTTTCCCGCAAGGGTTGGTATCTGATCGCCAGCGTGGTAAGCGCGGCCGGGATCCTCGCCACGGCCGTTTTCCCCATCAAAGCATCGAGCCTGCCCATCCTGACGATGGTCATTCTTGTTTCGAACTTCGCCGTGACCTTCCTTGGCATGGCCACCGAAAGCCTGATGGCCTATGACACGCCAGCGGAACTGAAAGGCCGTGCAGGTGGCTGGCTCCAGGCAGGCAACCTCGGAGGCGGGGGCATCGGCGGCGGGGCCGGGCTGTGGCTGGCGCAGCGCCTCCCACAGCAGTGGATGGCTGGTGCGCTCCTGGCGGGCGCCTGCCTGCTCTGCTGCCTAGCTCTCCTCTTCTTGCCCGAGCCGGTCTCCACCATCCGGGAGGCCACCGTCCGGAAGACGCTGGCAAACGTGTTCAAGGATATCTGGCACGTCGCGCGGGCACGCCTGGGTTTCCTCGCCCTGTTCCTGTGTTTTCTGCCGGTCGGCTCGGGCGCCGCCTCCAACCTGTGGTCGGCGGTGGCCGGCGATTGGCACGCCTCGGCCGACACGGTGGCGCTTGTCACCGGTGTGCTCGGCGGGATCCTGATGGCGGCCGGCTGCCTGACCGGCGGCTGGGTTTGCGATCGGATGGACCGCAAGGCGGCCTATGTGATTTACGGGGTGTTGCAGGCCGCCTGCGCGATCGGCATGGCCCTGGCTCCGCGCACCGAACCGATGTTCATCTTCTGGACGTGTCTGTATGCCGTGATCACCGGCCTGACGTTCGCCGGCTTCACCGCTTTCGTCCTCGAGGCGATGGGCACCGGCGCGGCCGCCACCAAATACAACGTCTTCGCCTCTCTTTCGAACGCGCCGATCTACTACATGACCGTGCTCGACGGCTGGGCCTACACGCGCTGGGGCGCGCACGGCATGCTGAACGCGGAAGCCGCCCTGGGCTTGCTCGGCATGGTGCTCTTCGTCGCGATGCTGGCAGCGGTGAACCGATTCAAACCCGCGACCGTTTAAGGCGAACGCATGGCAAAATCATTCCCCTGTCGAGCCGCAGGAGAACCTGTATTTGCCTGTCCCTATTCCGTCCTCTATATGGTCCTTCCTCTGTCTTTGCTGATGCCGACCAGCCTCCCGGCGCGTGAGATCGTGGTCTTGCTGCACGGGCTCTGTCGGACCGCCCGCTCGATGCGGCCCATGCAGCGCGCGCTGGAGGCGGCTGGCTTCGAAGTCCTGAATGTCGATTACCCTTCCCGCGCGGCGCCCATCGAACAGTTGAGCGAGCAGGTGGTCGGCCGGGCGCTGGCGGATTGCCGCGCCCGGGGAGCGGGTACCGTCCACTTCGTCACGCATTCGCTGGGCGGCATTCTGGTGCGACAGTATGCGGTCCGGCATCCGGAGGCGATCACCGGGCGGGTCGTCATGCTCGGGCCACCCAACCAGGGCAGCGAGGTCGTCGATCGCCTGGGCGGATGGAAGTTATTCTCGTTTCTGAACGGGCCTGCCGGCCGCCAATTGGGCACGACCAAGGACGGGATCCCGGGCGGGCTCGGACCCGTTCGGTTCTGCCTGGGCGTCATTGCGGGCAGCCGGTCGATCAACTGGATCAACAGTCTGATCATTCCTGGCCCGGACGATGGCAAGGTGTCGGTCAAAAGAACCAAGGTGGCGGGGATGAGCGATCATCTCGTGGTCGCGACCACCCATCCGTTGATGATGCGCAACCACGAGGTGATTGCCCAGACCATCGAGTTTCTGCGGCACGGCCGGTTTCGAGCCCAAGCGCCGCCATGACACCAATGCCGGTTCGCTTTGGAGAAGCAGCGCTAGACCCGTTTGACCGTTACCAACGTCAGGTCGTCGCGATGGTGATCCCGTCCCGAAAAGCGTCGGACGTGTTCGAGGATGCCCTCGGTGATTTCACTGGCGCTCCGGCTCCGCAACGTCCGCAGCGTGTCGGCGAGGCGGCTGCCGGAAAACTCCTTCTCCTCGTCGTTGGCCGCCTCCGTCACGCCGTCGGTGTACAACACCAATGAATCGCCCGGCAGAAATGGGACCGTCCGGTCGGCAATGACACTGTCAAACATCGCCGGATCGACCATCCCGACGGACATTCCTTCCGAGCCCACGAACTCGCTCAGCGGTTGACCCGTGACCGGATCGCGCCGCGAAAACAGCGGCAGCTCGTGGCCCGCCCGGGCAAATGTCACCGTGTTCACCGCCACGTCGACCACGGCATAGACGATCGTGATGAACATCCCGCGACAGACCTCCCTCGCCATGGCGCGGTTGACCTCACCGAGCACGACCGCCGGGGAGTCGTGGCGCGGAGCGATCTGCTGCAGATTGGTCCGGCAGATCGCCATGAGCAGCGAGGCGGGAATCCCTTTGCCCGACACATCGGCGACTGCAATGCCCAGCCGGGTCGGCGACAACAGGATGAAGTCGTAGAGATCCCCGCCGACCTTCTGCGTCGGCACGTACTGCGCGGCGACCTCCAGCCCGGCCACCTGCGGCGTGGCATCGGGCAGCAGCATCTGCTGGATGCTGCTGGCCAGGGCCAGGTCGAGATCCAACTGCTTCTTCTCGATCTGGAAATGGAGGGACTCGAGATTGTGGACCGCCAGCCCGGCCTGTTCCGCCAGCGACATCACCAGCGAGAAATCGGTCGCGGTAAACGGCAGGCCGTCCGCCGGATTGGCCACGGCCAGGACGCCGATCATCCGGTCCTGAAACCGGATCGGCGCGGCAATGACGGACTGGACGGCCAGCGCCGGATCGTCGTGTTTGACGATCCGGGGGTCGGCGGCGGCGTCGGCGATGAGCATGCCCTCGCCCGTCCGCGCCACCTGCCCCACGATGCCTTCGCTCAGGTCAAACACCTCCGCTTTCAACACCTGCTCGATGAAACGGGCGCGGGTGGTGAGCTTGGCCTTCGCCTGCGGCGGCAACGGCCGATGCGGCGGAAACAGCCCTTCGACGGCCACCCCCTGCATCTTGTTGTCGGATCGTTTTTCAAAAATGCAGGCGCTCAACGCCCCCGTGCAAAGGATGGCGGCGTGGACGATGCGCTGAAACAGTTCCTCGCGTGACAAGCCCTCGCCCAGCGCCTGGACCATATGGTGCATGAAATCCACCACGAGCTGCTTTTCCTGGGCCAGGACCATTTTCTCCTCCTCAATCCGGTCCGCCCGGGCACGGGCTTCCACGCCGAGCCAGAACAAGGCCAGCGCGCCCGACGCCGCTCCGAGCAGGAAGAAGAGCATGCCGCGATTCTTGAGCGGGGGACCGCCGCGTCGAGTTTCAAAATCGCTTGGGGGGGGCGCCACCGTGGACGCCGGGCGAGGCAGCGCGAAGGTGGCACGGGCCGCCGGCCCGCCGCGACCTTCGGCGAAGGCCGGGTCCCGCCCCGGGGTGCGGAAAAACCCGGCGATGGGCAAGATGCCCATGCTACCCGGCACGTCCGATAACTCGTAGCTGCGCCCGCATCGGGTTGATTTCTAGGCTGGACTCATTGCAGTCGGGGCGCTTGTCACACGCAGTTCCAAGGAATGTCCGGTGCGGCCTTGTGTAGGGCGGGATCGCCGGATCCCGCCGTTTCACCGAGGGCGGAGGGGTCCGGCGACCCCGCCCTACAGCCGACTGCGTCGTCTCCGCTAAGGATTCCCGCGAGCCAAAGGTCCGCGAGAATCCTGCTCGACGCGATTCCGCAGGAACGCCAACACGTCCTGGAACTTGCCCTGATTGGCAGAATCGGCCGTCACGAGATTTTCGTGCGCCTCCAGGACCAGACGGGCGCCCTCCAATTCGCCGCGCACATGGGTGCCGTTCAACGGCATGACCCCCGGACCGAACTCCATCGGAAAACCGCCCGCGTCGATGGTGAGCAGCCGATGCAGCCCGAGGTTGCGCAGCAATTCCAAATTGCGCCGGGCCACCCGGCACAGGACCAGACTGCCGGCAGGATCCTGGCGGCGCATTTCAAGAGCGGCGCCGGCCAGCACGCCGAGAAACGTGCTATCCATGCTCGCGCAGCGCGCGAAATCCACGACGAACCGCGTCTTGCCCTGCCCGATCATCTGGGCAAAGAAATCGTGCAACGACGCGCTGTTCGCAAAACACGCGCGCCCCTGGATGCGGACGATCACGGGATCGCAATACGCATCGACCAGATAAATCGCTTTGTTGGCTGCCTCCGGCATGACGTTGATAAATTTGGATCTGACCGGGCCGCAGCCCGACGGAGCGGTCTCCGAACACGACCGCTCCACCAGCTGCGCGTCCCTCCGCGACCATTATACTCAGTTTTTTGCGATTAGCTGCCGCAAAACGTAGGCCAGGATCCCCCCGTGTTGATAGTATTCGACTTCGATCGGGGTATCGATCCGGCATCGGACCGGGATCGCTTCGTTGGTGCCGTCCCGGCGGGAGATTTGCAGGGCAATGTCCTGTCGCGGAGCGAGGTCTCGATCCAGACCCAGAACCGAAAAGGTTTCGGTGCCGTCAAGTCCCAGCGTCTGGGCGTTGGTGCCCTCCCGAAACTGCAGCGGCAGCACCCCCATGCCGACGAGGTTGGAGCGGTGAATACGCTCGAAACTCACGGCCACCACGGCTTTCACCCCGAGCAGACTGGTGCCTTTGGCCGCCCAGTCGCGCGATGAGCCGGTGCCATACTCCTGGCCGGCGATGACCACCAGCGGCACGCCATCCGCTTTGTAGCGCATGGCCGCGTCATAGATGGACATCTTCTGACCCATCGCACCGGGCGGGCGCCCGGGGTGGTCCGCGCGGTCACCCGCCCCACGGCCAAAATAGAGCGTATTGCCGCCTTCCTCCCCGCCGAGCATGAGGTTTTTGATGCGCACGTTCGCGAACGTGCCGCGCGTCATCACCCGATCGTTGCCGCGGCGGGAGCCATAACTGTTGAAATCATCGTATTCCACGTCGTGCTCCAACAGGAACCGGCCCGCCGGCGAATCCTTCTTGATCGAGCCCGCCGGGGAAATGTGGTCGGTGGTGACCGAATCGCCAAAGATCCCGAGCGGCCGGGCGCCCTTGATGGGGATAATCGGTGCCGCCTGCAGCGGGAAATCCACGAAGAACGGCGGCTCCTGGATGTAAGTCGACCCCTTGTCCCAGGCGTAGACGGTTCCCACCGGCGAGGAGATTTCGTTCCACTTCGGATTCTGCTTCGCGAAATCCCGGTAGAGCCTGCGGAACACCTCCGGAGCCAGTGCGGCCTGCATCAAGTCACGGATTTCCGCCAAGGTCGGCCAGAGGTCGCGCAGATAAACCGGTTGGCCATCCCGGCCCCGGCCGAGGGGTTCGGTTGAGAGATCGATGTCCACGCGACCCGCCAGCGCAAAGGCCACCACCAGCGGCGGAGACATCAGGAAATTGGCCTTGATGCTCTGATGCACGCGGGCCTCGAAATTGCGGTTCCCCGAGAGCACGGCAGCAGCGACGATATCGTGCTTCGTCACCGCCTCCTCGATCGCCGGATGCAGCGGCCCGGAGTTGCCAATGCAGGTGGTGCAGCCGTAGCCCACGAGGTGGAAGCCGAGGCGATCAAGGGCGCGCTGGAGGTCCGCCTTCGCCAGGTAATCGGAAACCACCCGGCTGCCCGGAGCCAACGATGCCTTGACGAGCGGGCTCATCTTCAAACCGCGCTCGACCGCCTTCCTGGCGAGAAGACCCGCCGCCAGCATGACGCTCGGATTCGAGGTGTTCGTGCAACTGGTGATCGCGGCGATCAGCACGCTGCCGTGCCGCAGGTCGCCTTCCACCCGCGCCACCGGCTCCGCGATGGGATTGGGCGTCGGCCGGTTGTTCGTCATCTCCCGTTCGGTAGCGGGATTCGTGCCCGCGGCCGCCGCGACCTGCAGGGAAACGGGCTCCTGGCTGCCGCCGCCGGCGTGGAATTTTCCGTCGCTGTCCGCCGAAATATGGATCGTCCTGGCCAGCTCGGCCGCCGGCGTGCCGAACCCGTTGTCAGACACCGCTCGCGACAACGCCCCGGCGAACTCCTGCTTGAGCCGCGGCAGGTCGATCCGATCCTGCGGCCGCTTGGGACCGGCCACGCTCGGCACCACGACGCCGAGATCGAGTTCGAGCACCTGCGAATAATCGATGTCGCCGCGGCGCGGGATGCCCCAGAGGTCTTGCGCCCGATAGTAGTCCTCGTAAAGCCGCACATGCTCCTCGGAACGACCGGTGGCCCGGAGGTAGTTGCCGCACTCCGCGTCAATCGGGAAAAAGCCCATCGTCGCTCCGTATTCCGGCGCCATGTTGCCGATCGTGGCGCGATCCACCACCGGCAGGGACGCCGCGCCGGGACCAAAGAACTCGACGAATTTGCCGACGACTTTCGCCTGGCGCAGCCGTTGCGTGAGCGTCAGCACCAGGTCCGTCGCGGTGACCCCTTCGCGAAGCGCGCCGGCGAGGTGGACGCCGACAACGTCCGGCGTGAGGAAATAGACGGGCTGTCCGAGCATGCCGGCTTCGGCCTCGATCCCTCCCACGCCCCAGCCCACGATTCCCAGTCCATTGATCATCGTCGTGTGTGAATCCGTGCCGACGAGGGTGTCGGGATAGACCATGGGCGACTGGCGATCGGCGATCGGCGATTCCTGGACGAGCACCCCCTGGGCGAGATACTCGAGGTTGACCTGATGCACGATGCCGATTCCCGGCGGGACGACCTTGAACGTGTTAAAAGCCTGCATGCCCCACTTGAGAAACTGGTAGCGCTCGCGGTTGCGCTGGAATTCGATCTCGAGATTCCGCGCAAATGCGCTCGGCGTGCCGTTCACGTCCACCTGCACGGAGTGGTCAACCACCAGATCCACCGGCACGAGCGGCTCGATGATCTTCGGATCCTTGCCCAGGCGCCGGACCGCCGCGCGCATCGCCGCGAGATCGACCAGCAGCGGCACGCCGGTGAAATCCTGCAACACGATCCGGGCGACCACGAAGGGGATCTCCTCCGTGCGCGGCGCGTTCGGCTGCCACGACGCCAGGGCGCGAATCGCCGGCTCCGCGACCCGCTTGCCATCGCAATTGCGCAGCAGCGACTCCAGCACCAGACGGAGCGACACGGGCAGTCGCCGCACGCGCGGGAAACCCGCGGCTTCCAGGGCGGGCAGCGAATAGAACGACCGCTCCCAGGCGACGGTCGCGAACCGGCGAAGCGTATTGAACGGGTTCGGAAGGTTGCTCATCTGGAAAACCTGGGGACGCGGCGCCCCCACCGTGTGGTTCGGGCCGACCGTGACGTCGCCCTTCCACGGCTGTTCATTTCTTCAGGGCCGCCTGAATCGCCGCGAAGTTCGGGAGATCCTTGGGCGTGGGCGTTTGCTCGGAATATTTGATCACGCCGTCCCGGCCCACGACAAACGCCGCCCGCGCGGCCGTCTCGTACATTCCGAGCAGATTGGGCAGGATTACGTCGTAGGCTTTGATCACCGTTTTGTTGAGATCGGACAATAACGTCACCTTGATGCCGTTTTGCTTCGACCAAGCCTCCTGCGCGAACGGGCTGTCCACGCTGATGCCATAGACTTCGGCGTCGAGTCCCTCATATTGTCCCAGGCCGGCGCTGATATCGCACATTTCCTGCGTGCAGACTCCTGTGAACGCGGCCGGAAAAAACAGGAGAACCGTCTGCCTCTTGCCGAAATTGGCGCTCAGTTTGACCTCCTTCGGGCCATCAGAGGCTTTTGTCTTGAGCGTGAAATCAGGAGCTTTGGAGCCGACAGAAAGAGGCATGGTGATTATGATTGAAGGTTGATGACGTTGGCAAAGCGTCGCCGTTTTGGACGACAACTAGACTTATGCCAGCCGTTCCGGTCGAGACAAACCGTTTTTCCCGTTATAAGCCATCGTTTTGGAAACGCGGCGATGCGCATAAGGCGGTCACTTTCCCCTTGTCCGCCCCGCCCCTCGCCACGATAACCTGCCCGGTCATCATGAACCTCCTCGAAGACCTCCAATGGCGCGAATTGATCGCGGATTGCACCGACCTCGTCGGTCTCGGCCAGCGGCTCGCCACCGGGCCGATCACGCTCTATTGCGGTTTCGATCCGACTGGCGACAGCCTCCACGTCGGGCACCTCATGGGCCAGTTGATGCTGCGCCGGTTCCAGCTCGCCGGTCACCATCCGATCGCCCTGGCCGGCGGCGCCACGGGCATGATTGGCGATCCCTCGGGCAAGTCTGCGGAACGCAATCTGCTCACGCGCGAGCAGCTCGACCACAATATCGCGCGCATCAAGCGGCAGCTCACGCGCCTGATCGATTTTGAGGCTTCGCCCTATCCGGCGCGGCTGGTCGATAACGCCGAATGGACCGCGCCGGTCAGCTTCCTCGATTTTCTCCGCGACATCGGAAAACATTTTTCCGTCAACCTGATGATCGCCAAGGACAGCGTGCGCTCGCGGATGGAGGGCGAAGGCGGGATCAGTTACACCGAGTTCAGTTACATGCTGCTCCAGGCGTTTGATTTCTACCATCTGCGCCAGACGACCGACTGCGAGCTGCAGGTCGGCGGCAGCGACCAGTATGGCAACATCACCGCCGGCACCGATCTCATCCGCAAGAAGCTGGGCGTCACGGCCTGGGGCCTCACGTTCCCGCTGATCACGAAGGCCGACGGCACCAAGTTCGGCAAGACCGAGGGCGGCTCGGTCTGGCTCGATCCGGAGAAAACCAGCCCGTATCGGTTCTACCAGTTTTTCATCAACACCGAGGACAGCATGGTGGTGGAGTACCTGAAGAAGTTCACCCTGCTGTCCCGCGAGGAGATCGAGCCGCTCGCCGCCGAACAAGCGCGGAATCCCGGCGCGCGCGCCGCGCAGAAGGCGCTGGCCCGGGAGGTGACCACGCTGGTCCACGGGAAGTCCGCTTGCGACGATGCCCTGCACGCCAGCGAGATCATGTTTGGCGGCCGGCTCGAAGGCATCACGGAGGCGATGTTCAAGGACGTCGTGGGCGAGGTGCCGACCACGCCCTTTGACCGGACGAAACTGGCGGACGCCGGGGCGCCGGTGGTCGATCTGCTCGTGCTCGCCGGCCTGTGCCCGTCCAAGGGCCAGGCCCGCAAGGACATTGAGGCCGGCGGCATTTATCTGAACAACGTCCGCGTCACCGAGGTTGCGCGGGTCGTCACATCCGCCGACCGGCTGTTCGGTAGATACTTGCTCCTGCGAAAGGGGAAGAAATCCTACGCGGTGCTAAATGCGGTGAGCTGACTCACTGGATTCCTTGCCTGAAGTTTTGCCAATAGCAGGTTGCCCGGTAGCTTCAAGTCATGACCAAGACCGTTGAGGCCATTTACGAGAAGGGCGTGCTCAAGCTCTCCGTGACCCTGCCTCTGCCGGAGAAGTCTCCCGTCACGGTGACCATTCAAAGTCCGCCTGTCGGCGATGATGCCGAGCGCGAAACATGGTTGCAGGTCTCCGAGGACAAGCTCACGACCGCCTGGAGCGACGACGACAACGTGTTCAATGAGCTTCTCCAGAAATGAGGTTGTGCTCCTGCCGATTCCGTTCACCGACTTGAGCAGTCGCAGGGTATCCACTATCAACGGGCTACGGGTGCCGTCGCGGCGACGACCGAACTCCCCATGCTCCAGGGGTGTTAACACTAATCCAGCAGCACAGGGCCAGTAGAACGAAGGCGCGGAAGAGCACGTCGAGCTTGTCGTCGCGAGTGAAGACGCGGCGGAAGCCCTTTAAGCGGCGGAAGAGTCACTCGATTTGATTGCGTTGGCGGTAGAGCCTGCGGTTGAAGCGCCTGCTTTCGGATTGTCACCCATGAACCGAAAAGTGTTAGGGAAAGCGTCGTTCTTAGCATTGGGCGCCAGTATATAACTATAACATGTTGCGTTCATGTCTCCTGATTTGTGGTTCTTCCGGTTTTCGTGTGGGTCCGCAATCGACGGGAATGATGCAATCCTTTCTTTCAAAGCTGCTTAAGAAGGAATCAGTCTGCAATCCGGTCCAGAAGTGCAAATTCGATTCAATGCGTTTCTTTTTAGCTTCTTAGAACAAAGATGCCCTCAATTTACCCACACGAGAACCGGAAGAACCTGATTTGTGTCGGTAATGCTTACAGTCTGGTATGAGTTGGATCATTGACCAGGAAGGTGTTAGGTGCGTTTTGTTATGTGTAAGTCTTTATTGTGTCTAGTCTTGCAATCATAATCCAAATTAATTGCATAACTGGCACCAAAACTGCGGGATAAAATGACCAACCCGTAATAAATTGATCCAAACATGAACAAGTACAAAGTTCCATTCGGGGCCGCTTTGCTTTTCGCTGGCGTCCTGCTTGTGTCGAATGCTCAGCCAGTAGTTGAGACATTCGCTGTGACTCCCACGTATAATCCTAATTCCTTCGGCCCGGGTACGCCTGGATGGGAGTCAGGGGATATACCATTAGGTGATGGGACTGCCATTGGATCCACTCCTTTGGAACTCCAGCTCAATCTGTCGAAGAACATCACTTTAACTAGTCTGGGCTTGGGATACAACTATCATTTTGGCATGGGCGGCTTCGCCCCCGTAATCGCACCCGCCGGTGATGCGTTTAACTTTACGATCGAGTTACTCGAAAACGGGATCCTGATTACTCCTACTTTTGGGTTCGATCAGACCAATCCCTTTTCTTCTGCTATATCTAATTTGGGGGTTAGCACCTCCACCGGGGCGCTTGCCGACAGTTTGACCTTTAATCAGATTTATATCCAGGTCACCAACTCGAATGCTGGTGGCGAAGCAGTTACGGATTTCTCTGTCAATCTGGGGGTGAGCGGACTGGTAGTTCCCCCTCCCGGCGTTCCAGACACCTGCAACACGCTGGCGCTTCTTTCCTCGGGATTCCTGGCCACACTGGGGTTTGGCTGGCGCAAGATGCGT
>DASRKV010000219.1:0-8207 GCA_035648795.1 Opitutaceae bacterium | reverse complement strand
TCCGCCGAGCCCCAGCACGCCGGCAAAGAACTCGAGATTCTCGCGGCACGTGAGCATCGGATAGAACGCATGGTCCTGCGGGACGAGGGCGAAGCCGCCGCGCGCCGCCACCTCGGGCGCGCGCTGGATTTCGCCGTGCTGGGGCCGGCGCAGCCCGCTGATCAGGGCCATCAGCGTCGTCTTGCCCGCGCCGTTGGGGCCCAGCAGCCCGAAAACCTCGCCGCGGCGGAGTTCGAACGACACGCCATCGACGGCCCACGGAGCGTCGGCGCCGTAACGAAACCGGAGATCGTGAAGTTGCAGCACGGGAGCGCAATCGGACGGGAGGAGAAAGCCGCGGCGGGCGGGTCCGCCGACGGAGGGCGCCGCCATGCAACGAGACCCGGCCAGTAATGACAAGGAGTTTGCCGGAGACATGATTTTCCCTGGCGCAATTCCCGTCTTGAGCATCCTCCGGCTTGGAAGACAGGGGCGGGACGCTCATGCCACGTGGCGCGGGCATCTTGCCCGTGGGCGTGCGCGAACATTCAAGACTTGAAGTAGGCGTGATTTTTCCTCGACCACCCTCCAGCCCGCAGCGCACGCTTCGGCGATGCGCGCCCGCCTCGGCCATTGCTGGCAGGAAACCGTCCGCCGCTCGCCGGACGCGTCGGCAGTCATTGACGGAGATACCGGGCGCGCCTGGACGCGGGCGGAACTGGATGCGGCGGCCAAGGCCTGGCTGGCGCAACAGGCGCCGGGCTCCGCATTGGACGGTCGCTTCGTCCTGATGGCGGAGCCGAATGGCCCGAAATGGTTTCACGTCTTCCTGGGTCTGCTCCATGCGGGAGCGATCCCGGTGCCGGCCGATTCCACCGAGCCGGCGGCCACCCTGATGGTGACCGCACGGACGGTGCGATGCTCCTGGATCTGGCACGGCGGGCAGCTGGAGCCGGTCGCGCCCCTTCGCCCGGTGCGGCGGCACGATCTTTGCCTGGTCAAGCTCACGAGCGGCAGCACCGGCGTACCGCGCGCCCGCCGGTTCACGCACGCCCAGATGCTGGGCGACGGCCGCCAGGTCTGTGCCACGATGGGCATCCGTCCTGACGACCTGAATCTCGCCGTGGTTCCGCTTGGCCACTCCTACGGTTTGGGCAACCTGGTGATCCCGCTGCTGGCGCAGGGCACGGCGATGGTCTGCGCCGCGAGTCCGCTGCCCAACGTGCTCGCAGCCGACTGCGCCCGCTGGCATCCCACGATCTTCCCCGCGGTGCCCACGCTGCTGCGGGCGCTCGTCCGGGCCGACGTCGATCCAGCCGACTTTGCCAGCCTGCGGCTGGTGCTCTCCGCCGGCTCCGCGCTGCCGCCCGACGACGCGAACGCGTTCGCGACGAGATTTGGCCGGCGCGTGCATGGCTTTTACGGTGCGAGCGAAACCGGCGGCATCAGCTACGACCGCACCGGCGACGCCACGCTGACCGGCCGGAGCGTGGGTGCACCGATGGAGGGCGTGACCCTGCGCTGGCGCCGCGGGCAACGGTTCGCGGTCCAGAGCGCCGCCGTGATGGGCAACGGCTGCTTTATGCCGGCTGACCGCGGCCGCATCGACGAATTCGGCGAACTGGCCCTGCTTGGCCGGGCGGGTCGACTGGTCAAGATCGCCGGCCGACGCCTCGACCTGGCCGAGATTGAAGCCACGTTGCGCGCCGTGCCGGGAGTGCGCGATGCCTGCGCCATGGCCCATCCGAAGCTCGCCGATGCGCTGGCTGCAGCGGTGGCGGCGGACCTGTCGCCCGCGGAACTGCGGCAGGCATTGCGCGCGAGACTGGCTCCGTGGAAAATCCCGGAACGCCTGCTGGTGCTGCCGGAATTCCCTCACACGGCGCGCGGCAAGACCGACCGCCGCAAGATCGAAGCGCAGCTCACCGCCGGGCGGTAGCGGTGTTCGCCGGCAACGGGGCGAGCCATCGCGCGCCCGCCTTCTGGCCGCGAACGCCAGCCTGAGCCGTATCCATGCAATGAACCTCGCTCTCGCTCATAGACAAGAACGCCGTCAGGTGATCGGTGTAGGAGCCTGCTTGCAGGCGATTCTCACCTCGGAATCCTCCTTCGCAAGGCCTGCGGAGGACAGGTCGCGAGCACTTGTCCGACGTAGCTTCCAGCGAAGGCGGAAGCTCGCTCCTACAATTTGCATAGATACGCCTGAGCGCAGATCCTCGCGTCAGGAGGCGCTTTCCGCGCCCAGGATCGTGGCTTCGATCTCGACGTTGAGTTCGGCCCGGCACAGATCGGCGCGCAGATAGCTCACCCGGTCGCCTGGCCGGACCATTTCCCGCGCCAACACACCGGCCACATCGGCGAGATCGCCGGCATGACGAAGATAGATCTTGAAATGGCGCGCTTCGGCATGCCCCGCGCGGAGATCCGCACCGAGTCCGGCCACCCCGAAAATGTGGCGCAAGTTCTCCAGCGTGTGTCCCAGTTGATTTCGCGTGTCACCCACCGCGACCGATTCATGTCCCTTGACGGCCGCCGTGCCGGAAATGAAAACATCATGGCGCTTCCCGGCCGGCACGACCGTGGCGCGGCAAAAGCTCGGCGGGCGGGGACCGTGAACCGATGGATATTCGTAGGCCGGAACCTGGACCGGATTCTCGCAATGGTCGGGCGTCGCGCGATTCGCGGCAAACACCGCCAGGAGATGGTCTCGGTCAGTCCCCACGGCGGATCCGGCCGGCAATCGGGTCTTGAAATCCCGACCGAATCGCCGCTCGAAGGCCAGCGAGCGTCCCCAGGTGAACGAACGGTAGTTTTCCAGTCCATCCGCACCAACCGCGTTGATCCCCGGGACGTAATTCCAGATCCGGCACAGGTGCCGTTCGCCGACCGCCGCAAACAGCCCGTCGTACAAACGGGTCGCGACGGAGGCGCAGGTCGATTCGGCTGGCAAGGCCCCGGCCCCGACCAGCCATGCGCCCGCCTCGTACAAATCGAACGTTCCCACCCGGCCGACCGGCCGGGCCGAGGGAAAGAGGGATTCCACGTCGTCGCCGGCGAGCACCGGGAGGCCGACCGGCAGGAGCTGGGTGGCCGCAGAACCCAATTGGATGCGGAAGAATCGCGGCGCGGCCGCAGCAGCAGGCATGGGCACGCTCACTCTTACTTCAGCGTCTTTTTCTTTGCCAACGCAGCCGTGATATCCTTCCGCACATTTGCCAGCCAGCCCTCCTGCCTTCTCCTTGCTTTCTCGCGACTGTCCCACTGCCTCACTTCAATCGAGACTTGGTCGGTCTGCCAGGTAATCGTGAGAGAGAGCGAGATATTCCCGCGGCCGTGGTAGCAGACGATCCTGCCCTCACCCTGATCGAGCACCTGCAATTTGCGGCCAAACACGGCTTCCAACACCGCGACCTTGACATCCTCCAGAGTGAGCCCCGGCGGAACCGCGAGGACTATCGGGGACCCCATGGCGGGCTCAGCAGGCGCGGCAGGAGCAACAGGCTCAGCGGGGGCAGCAGGAGCAGCGGGAGCCGGGCCGGGCTGCTCATCTGCCGCCCGGGCCATCGGCGGGCAAAGAGCGAGCGAGCCGAGCAACGCCAGCGTCAACGCACCCGGAAAATATCGAGTAAGGACATGCATGGGTAGGTCGGGGTGAATCGACAGGAGCTAAACGCGGCGCCGATTGCCCCGCAAGAGCTTTCCTCGCCGCGCGTCGGGCTGCACCCGGCGTGCAGTCCGTTCTGAAGAACCGAGCTATTCCAGGCGCGGCCGGCCAATCCGTTCCGCCGCCTCCGTGCAACCGGTCGTTCAAGGAGGTCGCGCGGTGGAATCAAGCCCATCCCCGCCGGGTTACTGCAAAACCCCGCGGCCCCGGGCCAGCACTCCGTTGCTGAATACGATCGTATCAGTGACATAGCGACTGGACCAATAGATCCAGGTGTCGCCGTCGAGAGACGGGGTCCGATGCCCGGGGGGATAGCCGCGGGCCATGATCACCTGCTCCTTGGTCATGCCCATCTTCAGGGTGCCGCCCTTGATGGCATTGGCCGTGGCTTCATCGAATTTCCCGATCGGAACCGGCTGCGTCGCCAGCAGATTGTGGGCAATCGTGCTCATGCTTCGCCTGCTGTACTTTTCCACGTTCTCAATCTTCACCGTCTCGCCGCTGGCCAGCCGCAAGACCAGGTTCTTTTCGTTCAGCGAGACCAGGGTGACCTGGGTGTTGATCGGCACCAACGACCCCCGCCAGTAGTTGGTGGTCTCCGAAGCGCCTTTTTCGTACATGAAACAATGCCGGGTGTAGTATTGCTGACCCACGATCGGGAGGGGATCCGACGTGATGGCGTCAAAATAGCCGATCGAATCGGCCGCAACGGCGGTCGCAGCACCGGCCAGCGCAGCCAGGGCGACGAGAAACAATGACAGGCAACGGGGGGCGAATTGCATGGCTTGAGATGGTTCAGGGTTGAGCTCTGCTCGTGCCACCAGCGGTGCGACGACCAGCCGGCAAAAAACCTCCGCAGATTTTAGCCAACAAATCCGCTCCAGCAACCGAAATTTCGGTCTTTCCCGGCAGCCCGTTGTCGGCCAGTCTCGTTCCCCTGGATGGATCCCGTTCCGGTTGCTGCTTCCGACATCGCTCAAGTCACGCTGCTGACGGCGGCGAGACTGCGCCTTGCCGAGGAGCTGCGCACGGTCGAGCTGCGCGCCGACCGCGTCGTCGTGAAATATCAACCCGGCCGCCGCTACCTGGTATGCACCCAGCCGCAGTGGCAGCTCCTGGAGGGTTTCGTCCGCAAGCGGACCGTGCCCGATCTGCTGCTCGAAATCATTCCGGAGGGCCGCTGCCCTCCGCTGCGTGAGTTCTACGAACTGATCGTCAAGGCGGTTCACCACGGCATCCTCCAGGCCGACGGACAACGCCGGCCGCCGCCGGAGCCACCGGCCGCCTGGCCGTTCAGCCTGCACGGTGTCGGGCCGCGCTGGTCGGCGGTCATGTCGATCGGCTTCGGTCTGCTCATGATTTTCCTGCGGGGGGTGCAGTTGCCGGAGGATCTCTGGCCGTTGGCGTTGGGCTGGCTGCTGGCCGCGGGCGCGATGAGCGCCGGCTTTGCGCTGGCGGCCTGCGCCGTGCGCGGCGCGGGCTCCGATGTCTACCACCCGCATCTTCGCTGGAAAACGCCTCTCCCCCACTTCCATGTCGATCTCGGCGACGCGGTCATGGGCGGTCGCGATACCGCGATCGACGCGGCCTTGCTGCGCCTGGCGCCGCTTTTCGCGGTCACCGGCCTGGCCGCCTTCCGGTTGCCCGAGCTGTTGTTCCCGCTGTTGTGCGCCATCTTCTTTGACCTGTCGCCGCTCTGGCCCTCGCCCGTGTCCGACCTGCTGCGGACGCTGTATCGCGACCCCCAGTTGTCCACGGCCCACGACTTCATGTTCGTGCGGAACCGGCTGCTTACCCTGCTGTTGAAGTCCCGGTTGAAGCTTCCCGACCGGCGCTTCCTGCTCGCCAGCGTCGGCGGCACCCTCGCCTGGCTGCTGATCGTTTTCCTCACCAGCTGCCTGCTCCTGCAGGCGAACGCCCTCGACCTCTTCAGTCGCTTCTACATCGCCGGCGGGATTCACACCACCGCCATCGTCCTGTTGGCGGCGTTTGCCGGCCTGGTGCTCGGCACCGCGGCCGTGTTCAGCTGGATCGCACTGCGCAACGTGCGCAACTGGCTGCGCGATCGCGCGAGCCGCCTGGTCCGGCCGCGCGCGACGCCCGTGGACGCCGGGACCATCACCGAATCGCTCCGTCGCACGCTGCTCTTTCGCGAGTTTTCGCTGGAGGACCTCATGGCCGTCGCGGCGGCGGTCCAGCCCGAGGAATACGACGCCGGTACCTACGTGACGCTGGAGGGAGAGCAGGGCGACCGGCTCTATATCGTCCACTCCGGCCACCTCGCCGTGACCCAGCGGCTGCGCGAAATCAAACGCACCGATCCGTTCGGCGAACTGCGGGCGGGGGATCTCTTCGGCGACCGCGCCGTGCTGGAGGACGGCCGCCACACCGCCACGGTCCGCTGCGTCTCCCGGTGTGTGCTGCTCACGCTGACCAAGACCGACTTCGAGCGGCTGATCCTCCCCCGCGTATCGCGACAGGTCGTCGAGGACAAGGTGCAGAAAATCGGTTTCCTCCAGCAAATCGAGCTGTCCCGCGATTGGAGCCAGACCGCCATGGCGATCTTCGCGCGGCACGCGGTCTTCCGGGATTTCGCGCCCGGCGAAGCCTTGGTGCGCCCGGGCGAGGCGTTCCGTTTTTTCTGCCTGGTGCAGGAGGGCGAATTCGCCGTGATGAAGAAACATCAGCAGGTGGCGCGGCTGCGCCGGGGCGATTTCTATGGCGAACTCAGTCTGCTGCAGGACACGGTGGCGACGGTCACCATCGTGGCGAACACACCGAGCCGGTGCCTGCTCGTGCCCCTCCAGGACTTTCTGCAATTCATCACCCACGACTTCGCCGTCGGCCTGCAGTTCGAAGAGATCGGCTCGGACCGTCTCGGGCGGCCGGTGTTCGTTTCCGGCGGCTGAGAGCGGAGAATTCTGTCTGGCAGCGATCAGACCACCTTCCGCCCGCCGCAGATGACCAGGTCCACCGGATTGCCGCCGAGTTCCCAGGCGAGCAGACGCTCGTCGCGGTGGCGCAACAGGATCAGGTCGGCCCGCTGGCCGGGTTCGATCGTGCCGCGATCGCGAAGGTTGAGCACGGCGGCGGCGTTGACGGTGCACGCGGCGATCGCCTCGGCCGGCGTGAGACCGCAGTGGCGCACGGCCAGCGCAATGGCAAATGGCAGGGAATGGGTCGGCGCCGCCTCCGGGCCGCAGCCCGTGGCCAGCGCCACCGCCCCGCCGGCATCGACCAGAAAACCGGCCCGGGCGTAGCGCTGATTGCTTTCGAATCCCGTGCAGGGAAGGATGACGCCCACGGCCGGAGACTGGGCGAGCTGCAGCAGGTCGGCTTTGCTCGCGGCCTCGAGCTGGTCGATGCTGCGCGCCCCCAGGCGGATTGCCTCCGGAATCATGCCGAGCGAAGTGAAGCGGTCGGCGTGGACCCGGATCGGATGATATTTGCGGGCCTTCTCGAACAACCGCACGCAGGCCTCCACCGGCCAGGCGTCCCGCTCGCAAATCGCGTCGACCGCAATATCCGGAAACTCCCGCGCCACTGCCGGGAGCATCTCCTTCACGACCATCCGCGCGTATTCGTCGAGGCCGCCCTCGAAACCGGAACCCAGGAGGGCCGTCGGCACCACCGTGCCCGGCCACTCGTTGCTCGCGCGCACGATGGCCTGCAGCATCTTCAACTCCTCCTCCACCGCGAGACCGTAGCCACTCTTGACCTCGATGGTCGTCGTGCCCTCGCGCAGCAGCGCATCGAGCCGGGGTTTGAGGCGGGCCGCCAGTTGTTTTCTCGTCTCCGCCCGGACGGCGCGGACGATCGCCGGGGCGCCGCCGCCAGCCTGGAGGATTTCGTGGCGGGACACGCCCCGCAGCGTCTGTTCCCATTCGCCCAATGGGTCGCCCGCCCAGCACGCCCGCGTATGGCAGTCGACCAAGCCCGGCATCAGCACCCGGCCGGCGGCGTCGATGACCTCCGTCCCTTCCGGCGCGTCGAGTCTGGCTCCCACGCCTTCGATCTTCTCGTCGCCGACCAGGACGTCGCCGTGATCGACGACGCCCAATTCGTGCAGGGCGGCGCCGCGACGCGGGCGGGTGTCGCCGGCAAGGGTGAGAACTCGGGCGTTACGGATCAACAGCCGCATCGGGATTCGGTCTTGGGCCTGCCGGGAACATTTCTCCAGTCACGCGAGAAAAGGAAGGAATTTATGCGGTCAATTTTCTCCGACTCAATCCCGAGATAAGGCGGGGCGTTGATTTACTGATTGAGAGACCCGCCACACTAGTTTCCATTGTCCACCATCCACCCCGTTATTTCTGACATGCAATCCCTCAGATATTCGCTGTTCCCCGCACTGTTAATCGCCCTGACGGCCGTTGCCGCCACGCCTCCACCCGCCGCGCCGAACGTCGACCAACGCGTCGAAGCGATCGCCGGCAAGATGACGCTCGAGCAAAAAATCGACCTGATCGGCGGCGTGGATGGATTCTTCATCCGGGGCTATGACCAGCTCGGCTGGCCGCGCCTCAAGATGGCCGATGGCCCGATGGGCGTGCGGAATTTCGGG
>DASRKV010000218.1:0-15622 GCA_035648795.1 Opitutaceae bacterium | reverse complement strand
CCGCGTCGTCAGATCCCGGGCCCCGACCACGGCCGGAATCCTCAGCGAGCGCGCCACGATGACCGCATGGCTCGTCTTGCTGCCGGTGTCAGTGACGATGCCGATGGCCGCGCTCCGGTTGAGCCCGGCGGCATCGGAAGGCGTGATGTCGTTGGCGACCACCACGCGTTTCTCCGCCAGTTCTCCCAGATGATGCGCCGCCTGGCCCAGCAAATTCCGCAAGACCCGCTGGGCAACGTCGCGAATGTCGCCGGCCCGTTCCCGGAGGTACTCGTCGTTGATCTCGTCGAACGCTTTGACGTACCGCTGGGAAACGTTGTTGAAACAGGTCTCGATATTGGCGCCGGTGGTTTCGAACTCCCGGATCGTCTCGCCGATCAGCGCCTGATCTTCGAGCACCATCAGGTGGGCGTCGAAGATCCGCGCTTCATCGGGCCCCAGATTCTGCTCCACCTCATTCTTGATCTTGGTGATCTGCTGCCGCGTGGTGACGAGCCCTTGATCAAAGCGGGCGATCTCCTCCATCCGCTTGGTGGCGTCGACCTGGTAGGCCGGCACCTCCAAGTCCGTTTGCAGGTAAAGAAAGACCTCCCCGTAAGCAATGCCGTTGGACGCGGAGATGCCCTGGACTATGGTCTCGGGTTTCTGGCGGAGATCCATCGTGACGGGTGAACTGTTGGCAGTGCGAAGAGAGCAATCACAGAGGCGAACAACTTTTTATCCAGCCCTGTCTGCAGAGGGTCAACACGGATCTGGAAATCTTCTCCAGAATCCGGCCCTTCCATGAGGTCAGCGCGGACTGGGGCGGCGCCTCGCTACGCGATCGCGGCCGCCTGGACGAAGCAAACCGGCCCCCAGGCTTCGCGAATCATCGTCACAATCTCCCGCACGGGCGCACCCGACGGCGGCAACAGCACGAAACATGCGCTCCCGCTCCCGCTCATTCTCGGCGCGAGCCCGAACCGACGCCGCATCCCATCCAGCAACACCGGCAACGCGAGAAACTTCCGGAAGACCACCGGCTCCAGATTGTTAAACAGCAACTCCGCGGCGTCGGCGTTGCCCTCGATCCACTCGCGAATCCGCCGTTCGGCTTCTGCGGCCGGCAGATAACTCTGCGGGGCGCCGGCCGCCAGGCGTTCATAGGCCCAGGCCGTGCTCACGCCAAAACCCGGTTTGAAGATCAGCACCGCCCGCCCGCGCAGTCGCCGCGCCGCCCTCTCAGGCAACGACTCGATCTGTTCACCCCGGCCCCGCATGATGACGGGCCCGCCTTCCAGAAACAGCGGACAATCCGACCCGACGCCCGCCGCCAGCGCCGCCAACTCGGCGCGCCCGAGATTCGCGCCGGCCAGCTGGTTCAACGCCAGCAGCGCCGCCGTCGCGTTGCTGCTGCCGCCGCCCAGCCCCGCCCCGACCGGGATGCATTTCGCCAGTCGAAACGCCACCGGTTCCTTCCAGCCGGTCGCCACGACAAACGCCTCCGCTGCTTTCAAGACCAGGTTGTTGCCATCCACCGGGACCTCCGGGTTGTCGCACTTCAAGCTGAACTGTTTCCCGGTCGCCGGTTTCTCCTCTCGGGCATCCGGCCTCCCCTCGCCGGTCTCGGCAGTCAGCTCATCCCCGAAATCCAGCGGCGCCGCGACCGACACCAAATCGTGATAGCCGTCACCCCGCCGCCCGGTGACGGCGAGAAACAGGTTGATCTTCGCAGGAGAGAGAACCGTGGCGCTTCGCTGCTGACTCACAGAACCACAGGACTTAACCGCTGCCGCCCCCGAATAAACACTAATCCGCTTTTCTTCTTCAGTTCATGCCCGTTCGTGTCATTCATGTTCTTCGATGGCCTGCGACCTTGTCCTCGTTCTTGACGCCCCGTCTCCCCGCGAAGTCGCGCCTGTCCTGAGCCGGCTGAGCGGCCATATCCGGTGGGCGAAAATCGGTCTGGAGATGTTCAGCGCCTGCGGACCGGACTGCGTCCGGGAAGTCGCCGGGATGGGTTTCAACGTCTTTCTCGACCTGAAACTCCACGACATTCCGAACACGGTGGCCCGGACGGTTGAATCGACGGCCCGGCTTCCGATCAAGATGCTCACCCTCCATCTCGCCGGCGGTCGTGAAATGGTGCAGCGGGCGGTGAAGACCCAACAGCAATGTGCCGCCGAATTGCTTCTGCTCGGCGTGACCGTGCTGACTTCCCTGGGCGACCAGGATCTCCGTGACGTGGGCGTCGGCGCCACTCCCGAAGCCCAAGTGTTGCGTCTCGCCCAATTGGGGGTCGATTGCGGCCTGGGCGGACTGGTGTGCTCGCCGCTCGAAATCAAGCCGTTGCGCGGCCGGCTGCCGGCCTCGGTGAAGCTCGTTGTGCCCGGCATCCGTCCCGCCGGTGTGGGAGTCGGTGACGACCAGACGCGGGTGATGACCCCCGCAGACGCCGCGCGCGCCGGCGCCAACTTCATTGTCGTGGGCCGCCCGATCTTCAAGGCGTCCGATCCGGTCGCCGCCGCCGAGGCGATCCTCGGCGAGCTGTCCCGGGAAAGGCTGAAGAACTGAAAGGCTGAAAAGCTGAGCCAATCCGGTCGTTAATCTCCTCCCTCTTTCAGTTTTTTCGCTTTCGGTGTTTCAGCTTCTCAGTCCTTCGTTCTTTCAGCCCTTCAGTCTTTCAGCCGTTCAGCCTTTTCTTCCCATGTCCCGCACCGCCGCCATCCTCCTCGCCGCCGGACAGGGTCGACGCATGCAGGCTGCGGTCGCCGACAAGATCCTTGTGCCCCTGGCGGGCCGCCCGGTTTTTGCCCACTCCGCCGCGGCATTTGTCGCGAGCGGCGTCGCTGATTTCTATGTGATCGTCTACCGGGACTCGCGCCAATCCCTCGAGCTCTCCTGCTATGCGCCCACCCCGGCGCTTTTTGTCAAAGGTGGCCGCGAACGCCAGGATTCCGTGATCAACGCCCTAGCGGCACTGCCGGACGATATTCATTACGTGTTCATTCACGACTGCGCCCGGCCGCTGGTCCGGCCGGAGCACCTCTCCACCCTGCTGCGGATGGTGCGGCGGGACGACGCCGCGGCCCTCGCCCATCGCGTGGTTGACACCATCAAACAAATCGCCGCCTCGCGTTCCCCCGCGGAACCGATCCGGTCGCGTGCGCCGGTGCGGGAGCGAACCGCCACCCTGGATCGAACCCGGCTCTGGGCGATGGAGACACCGCAGGTGTTTGCGCGCGACCTCATCGTGCGCGCCTACGCCCAGGTGCAGCGCCGCCGCTGGCGCATCACCGACGACGTGCAGGCGGTCGAGCGCGCCGGCGGGCGGGTAAGTCTGCTGGAAAACCAGCATCCAAACCCGAAGCTCACGTCGCCGGAGGACCTGGTGTATCTTGAGTTCCTTTTGAGTCGTGTTGATTCACCGTTCGTATAACCCTGGATTCCGATGCCCTACCGAATCGGCCATGGCTATGATATTCATCGTCTCGTCGCGGGCCGCCCGCTCGTCCTCGGCGGCGTGAAGTTCGACACCGACTACGGCTTGGACGGTCATTCGGACGCCGACTGCGTGACGCATGCCATTTGTGACGCGCTTCTCGGCGCCGTCGGCCTGCCGGATATCGGCCATTTTTTCCCGACGACGGATCCCGCGTATCAGAACATGAATTCCCAGCTTCTGCTCCAACAGGTCGTGGCCGAACTCCGCCGACGCGGCTGGGCGCCGGTGAATATCGACGCCACGGTGATCGCCGAGAAGCCCCGGATCCTCCCGCGTCTCGGTGAGATGAAACTTGTCCTCGCCAATTCGACCGGTCTGCTGGTCGAAGCCGTCGGCTTGAAAGCCACGACCAACGAGGGCGTCGACGACCTGGGTCGAGGCCTCGCCATCGCCGCGCACGCGGTCGCCTTGATTCAGAAAATCTAGTCCGAATGCCCGACCACGCGGGACTCCCCGCAGCCAAAACCGCAGCGCCGGTCCCAGCCGTAACGATGCAATCGGATGTGGATGTAGGGCGGGATCGCCGGATCGCGCTTCGCTCGATAAAACGGCGGGGTCCGGCGACCCCGCCCTATAACGCCGCGCCTGACGGTCCGCGGCCCTGCGGGCGAGAGCCGTTGCGTCTGCACAATACCGACTCAGACTCGCGTCACCCTGTGGGGAACTCGGCCATCCCCAGATTCGCCGCTAAATTCCTTTCCGCCGCCTCGGCGTGCGGTCTGGCCGTCGTCCTGGCGTCATGCGGAAGCCGTGAAACCAACGTGCAACGAGGCGACCGCGAGCAGGTACTCCATCGCGGCATCGGAGCGGAATTGCCGGACCTCGATCCCCATCTGGCCACCGGGACCAGTGAATACAATGTGCTCTCCGCGCTCCTGGAAGGTCTGGTCACCGAGGATCCCGTGGATCTGCACCCGATTCCGGGCGTTGCCGAGAGCTGGGAAACCTCGCCGGACGGACTCGTTTATCTTTTCCACCTTCGCCCCAACGCCCGTTGGTCCGATGGTGCGCCGGTCACCGCCGGTGATTTTGTCGCCTCCTTCCGTCGTGTGCTCACGCCAGCTTTCGGGGCCCAGTACGCGACGATGCTGTATCCGGTGCTGAACGCCGAGGCTTTTCATCGCGGTCGTCTCGCTGACTTCAGCGCGGTGGGCTTTGCGGCCCTCGATGAGCACACTCTGCGCGTTACCCTGCGGTATTCCACGCCGTATTTTCTCTCGCTGCTCAGCCATCCGGCCTGGTTGCCGGTCCCCGTGACCACCCTGGCGCGCTACGGTCCCATCGACCGCCCGGGCAATCCTTGGGCGCGTCCCGGGCGGTTTGTCGGGAACGGGCCTTTCGTCCTGAAAGCCTGGCAACGCAACCAGGTGATCATCGTCGAGAAATCCGGCACCTACTGGGACGCGGCGAAGGTCCGTCTCCACGCCATCCATTTTTATCCGATCGACAGCCTCGATGCGGAGGAACGCGCCTTCCGCGCCGGCCAGCTTCACCTTACGGAGGCGATGCCGTCAGCCAAGATCGAGGCCTACCGCCAGTCCCAATCACCGTTCCTCCGCGTCGATCCCTATCTCGGCACCTATTTCTATCGTTTCAACCTCCGCCAGCCATTCCTCAACGACCCTCGGGTGCGCCGCGCCCTGGCCATGGCGGTCGACCGTCGGGCCATCGTCGAACATGTTCTCCGCGGCGGGCAGCTCCCCGCCGCCGCCTTCACCCCTCCCGGGATGGGAAGCTACACGCCGCCCGCCGGCATCCCCACCGATTTCGCCGCGGCGCGACGTCTGCTGGCGGAAGCCGGCTACCCCGGGGGGCGCGGCCTGCCGCCGTTTGAACTGCTGTTCAACTCGTCGGAAGGCCACCAGATCATTGCCGAGGCCGTCCAGGAAATGTGGCGGCGCGAACTGGGAATCGACGTGCGTCTCGTCAACCAGGAGCTCAAGAGCACGCAGGACGCGCGCCGGGCCGGCAATTTCCAGATCCTCCGCTCCGTCTGGATTGGCGACTACGCCGATCCGATGTCGTTTCTGAGCATCTGGAGTTCTGACAGCGGCAACAACTTCACCGGCTGGTCCAACGCCGATTATGACCGCCTGCTCGACGCTGCGGCCCACACCACCGATCCGGCGGCCCGGAACGCGATTCTGCAGCGGGCCGAAACCCTCCTGCTCGACGCGGCGCCGATCATCCCGGTCTATTATTACACTCACATCTTCCTCCTCCGGCCGTCCGTGCGCGGCTGGCACCCCACCGTCCTCGACCACCATCCGTACAAAGACGTCTGGTTGGAGGAATGACTGGCTCCCGGTCCCCGCGAGCAATTGTCGATGAGTTCGCTCGTGCAAACCAAGCGGGTCCTGAGCCCTGCCGCCCGAGGCCGCTGCGCTGCGCCCACCGGGGCGTCTTGAAGCGCAGGTTCAGATGGCCGCTTCGCCGCGCTCGTTGGTGCGAATGCGGATCTCTTCGTCCAGCGGGGTCACAAAGATCTTGCCGTCGCCAATTTTGCCGGTCTTGGCGGCCCGCACTATGGCACCGACGACCTTGCGAGAAATCTCGTCAGTTACAATCGTTTCGATTTTAAGCTTTGGAAGAAAATCGACGGTGTACTCGCTGCCTCCGTAAAGCTCGGCATGACTTCTCTGGCGACAGAAGCCCTTGGCCTCGGTTACGTTCATCCCTTCCACGCCCAGCATTGCGAGCGCCTCCCTCACCTCCTCCAATTTGAATGGCTTGATGATAGCGATGATGAGTTGCATCGTTCAGGGCTTAGGCCTTGGGTTCGAAGAAACAGCCCTCGTGGCCGAAGAATTACGGCATGAGACCGACAAAGATGCCGATCATAACTGCGCCATCGGCCGTCGTGAAAAAGCCACTCGTTTCCCAAAGTAGAAATTCCGGACGATGCGATACGCAGCAATAGGCGGCGGCCCTTTCCTGGAACAGAGGGCCGCCATTCTGATCAAGAGGTCTCGTCGGATTTCACGCTAGACGTCGTAGTAAAGGTGGAACTCGTACGGGTGCGGGCGCAGGCGGACCGCGTCATACTCAGATTTCTTCATCTCGATGTAGTTCTGGATGAAGTCTTCGGTAAACACATTGCCGCGAAGGAGGAATGCGTGGTCGCCCTCCAGCACCGCAAGCGCGCCCTTGAGCGAATCAGGCACGGTCGGAACCTTGGCCTTCTCTTCGGGCGGGAGATCGTAGAGGTTCTTGTCGAGCGGGTCGCCGGGATGGATCCTGTTGACGATACCGTCGAGGCCGGCCATGAGCATGGCGGCGTTGGCAAGGTAAGGATTGGCCGCCGGGTCGGGCGTCCTATACTCGATGCGTTTGGCTTTCGGATTCGGACTATAAGTCGGAATGCGAACCGAGGCTGAGCGATTGCGCGCGGAATAGGCGAGGTTGACCGGCGCCTCAAAGCCGGGGACCAGGCGCTTGTAGGAATTATTGGTCGGGTTGCAGATGGCGCAGAGGGCCGGCGCGTGCTTGAGGATGCCGCCGATGTAATAAATCGCCAGCTCACTCAGACCCGCGTAGCCGTTGCCCGCAAAGAGCGGTTTGCCGTCTTTCCACAAAGACTGGTGCGTATGCATGCCGGAGCCATTGTCGCCGAAGAGCGGCTTGGGCATGAACGTGACCGTCTTCCCGTGCTTGTAGGCCACGTTTTTACAGACGTACTTGTAGAGGCTCATCTTGTCCGACGTGCGCAGCAGGCTGTCGAAGACGATGTCGATTTCGGCCTGGCCGGCAGTGGCGACCTCGTGGTGCTCGCGCTCGATCGCCACACCGAGCGAGATCATCGTGAGGACCATTTCATTACGGATGTCGATCAACTGGTCGGTGGGGGCGACGGGGAAGTAGCCTTCCTTGTGGCGGATCTTGTAGCCGAGGTTGGCGGAGCCATCGAGCAGCGTCTCCTTGCCGCGGTTCCAGATGCCTTCGTCGGAATCGATATGGTAGAATGAACTGTTGGACGTCGTATCGTAGCGGACACTGTCAAAAATGAAGAATTCCGCTTCCGGTCCAAAAAAAGGCCGTATCCGCGATGCCCGTACTCTTGAGGTATGCCTCCGCCTTCTTGGCGATGCCACGCGGATCGCGGTCATACACTTCGCGGGTTAGCGGATCGATCACATCGCAGGACAAACTTAAGGTGGGATTGGCTGCAAACGGATCGATGAAGGCAGTGTCCGCGTCGGGAATCACGAGCATGTCGGAAGAGTTGATCGCCTTCCATCCGCGAACCGAGGAACCGTCGAAACCGATGCCCTCCTCGAAGACGCTTTCGGTGAGCTCATTCACCGGCACAGCGAAGTACTGCCACGTGCCAAGAATATCGCAAAGCTTGAAGTCGACAATCTTCACTTCTTTTCCCTTGGCCAATTTGATGACGGATGTCGGTGTCATGTGTCGTTCGTCTATAGCGAATTGCGAGTGGCAGGACTCGCGGCCAGAATCCGCAAATCACCGGCCGGCTTGGAGGAAGCGGTCAGGGCGGTTCATGGAAAAGAACAAGCAGAGAGAATGCCAAGATACAGTTTCTTAGCGCCTTTAGGCCAAGAATTATCATTCCTTTATCCTGCTGGGCGCGCAGCCGCTACGCACAGCCATCACTGCCGCCGGGCAGGAGCGCTGACTTGGAGAAACACGGTCAGAGTGCGGTGTCTCCGCGCTCGTCGGTGCGGACGCGCACGGCCTCATCGAGCGGCAGAACAAATACCTTGCCATCCCCGATTTTTCCGGTTTTCGCCGCCTTCACCACCGCCTTAATGACATTGGGAACAGTCTCGTCGGCCACGGCAATCTCGATCTTTATCTTGGGCAGGAAGTCCACGGCATACTCGCTGCCGCGGTAAATCTCCGTGTGTCCTTTCTGGCGGCCGAAACCTTTGACCTCCGTGACGGTCATGCCCTGGACGGCGATCTCGGCCAGGGCGTCCTTCACTTCTTCGAGCTTGAACGGTTTGATGATGGCAATGACTAGCTTCATAAGCGCGGAGCTGCCGGATGAGCGGTTAATCGATGTAGCCTTCTTCACCGTGTTCGGTGAGATCGAGTCCTTGTTGCTCGGTCTCCGGCAGCGGTCGCAGGCCGACGATCACCTTTACGATTTGTGCGAGCAGGAACGTGCCCACGGTTGCTAGCAGAAGCGTCACCACAATGGCTTTGATTTGCTCGTGCCAAAGGCCGCCTTCCGTCACGAGTTTCGCCAGTCCGTTCTTCATCGCCGCGCCACTGGTCAGATTGCGGTTAACCGCCCCCGTCGCCAGGAAACCGGTCAAAAGAGCCCCGAGTGTCCCGCCGACAGCATGGACGCCGAATGTATCGAGGGCATCGTCGTAGCCGAACCTCGCCTTCACCGTTGTCACAAAAAAGAACGGCACCGCCGCCGCGAATACGCCGATGATTACGGCCCCGGTGCTGGAAACAAAACCGGCGGCAGGCGTGATCACGACCAACCCGGCCACCGCGCCCGAGCAGAAACCAAGGATGGAGGCGTGGCCCCGAAGACTCCTCTCGATCATGCCCCAGGCAAAGGATGCCACCGCCGTCGCCAGCGTCGTCGCCGTGAACGCGTTGGCCGCAATGCCATCGGCGCCTAGGGCGCTGCCGGCATTGAAGCCATACCAGCCGACCCAGAGCATCCCCGTGCCGACCATGCACAACACCATGCTGTGCGGAGCCATCTTCTCCCGGCCGAATCCGAGGCGCGGACCGATTACGAGGCAAAGAATAAGCGCCGACCATCCGGAAGACATATGCACGACGGTGCCCCCCGCAAAATCGATGGCCTTGATGCCCGCTTCCGGGTTCCAAACGCCGTTCATCAGGCCAGTGGAGCCCCAGACCATGTGGGCCAGCGGAAAATAGACCACCAGCATCCAGAACGCCACAAACAGCAGAACCGCGGAAAATTTCATGCGCTCGGCGATGGCACCGACGATCAGCGCGGGCGTGATGATCCCAAACATCAGCTGGTAGATCGCAAAAACGTTCTGCGACACCCAAAACGCATAGTCAGTGTTGGGAGCCGAGGTCACGCCCCTGAAGAACAAGTGCTCGGATCCCCCGAGAAACCTGCCAAAGGAACTTCCGCTAAAGCTGTGACCAAAAACGAAACTATAACCGCACACCCACCACAGAATCGTCACCAACCCGGCGATACCCAGGCATTGCGCGAACACCGATAGCACGTTTTTCCGGCGCACGAGTCCGCCATAAAAAAGTGCCAAGCCTGGCAAGGTCATGAACAGGACCAACGCCGATGAGGTCATCATCCAGCCGTTGTGGCCGGGGCCGGAGACGCCGCTCAGGCTCCTCCCGGGATCTGCGTTTTTTACGTATGCCTCGAGCGCGGTCACGCGCTGATCGAGCGCTGGCGCGATCTCGTCGGCCAGGACAGGGAGCGAGCAAAGCACGACCGCCATCACGGCCAACGCAAAACGTGCTAAGTTGGGCATGGCAACCTTCATAAGGGAGAGTTCCACCTATGAGCAGAATCGATGCCATGACCGTCCTTAGTCGATGGGCTGCGCAAAATTGCGCATTACTCCCCTCAGCTCAGGGCAATGCAGGAAACACGCCGCGCAGAGAATGACCAAAAGCGTCGACCATTGTAACTCAGCCGATACTAGAGGGCGCAAAATCCACCAATCTGGCCCATTCAAGATAACACAGCCCACCGCTCGTCGCTAGCCATACCCCAACACCACACTGCCCCACCCCGTTTTCCTTCGGCGGCATGGTGAATAGAGCGCCCTGCCTCAGACGGCGGCATCGCCACGCTCCTCGGTCCGGATGCGGATCACGTCGTCAAGCGGCAGAACGAACACCTTGCCGTCGCCAATCTTGCCGGTCTTGGCCGACTTGGTGATCGCCTCGATCGTCCTGGCCACGAGTTCGTCACCGATGGCGATCTCGATCTTCACCTTCGGGAGAAAGTCGACGGTGTATTCGCTGCCGCGGTAGATTTCCGTGTGGCCTTTTTGCCGGCCAAAACCCTTGACCTCGGTGACGGTCATGCCCTCGACACCGACGTCCGACAGGGCGCTTTTGACCTCCTCAAGCTTGAATGGTTTGATGATGGCGATGATGAGTTTCATTGATTAAGGAGCTAACATTTAGGAGGTTTCTTGGGGGCGACGAAATGGTGCACAATCCTGCGCTGACTCGTGCCCATCGATCGCGGAGGGCGCGGCCAGCCTTGCCGGATCTCCGGCGCTGCCACTGCGAACCGTATCGCAGGCCGCGCAGCAACCGGCGACACATCCAAAAGCATTGTTGATGCCAATAGCCAAATTTTCCCAACTGAGCATCTTTGCGCAGCAAATCTGACCTCCAACGTCTTCCTTGAATGCAGGTTGGGCCGGTCTTGGACGCCCCAGGCAACGCCTTCGCTCGTTCCACTTGGCGTCGGGGACGGGCTTCATCTGCGGTCTCAATTTCGGCTCAGTGGGAGCCTCTGTTTCCAAAGACAATTGCTACACGGAAAATTATGGTGCGCGGAATGGCCCGGAGGATGAAACCCAATTTTCGACCTACGTGGCACGGAAATCGCTACCGCCTGCCTGGTTCATCCTATGAACGACATTCACCAGTGAGCGGCCGGTAGCTGCTTTCCGGCCCCGTCGAAGCAGCAAGCCGTCAGGTTTTGCCTCCCACTCAACAACAAAGTACACGTCCATGCCACAACCACCATCCGCCTCACAACCGACAACCAAGCCCACCTTGGGCCTGACCGGTCTGACCATCAATGCCATGGCGCTGATCGCACCCGGCGCCTTCCTCTGGCTCACGTTCCAGATTCAAGCGCTCTACGGTGCACCGATGGCCGGTTGCGCGATGTGGTTCGGCATTGTGCTGGCCCTGGTCCTGTGCTTCGCCACCGCCATCAGTTATGCCGAGCTCTCAAAGATCTATCCGGGCGCCGGCTCCTCCTACTTCTACGCCGAGCAGGCTTTCGCCTCGAAAACAAAGGCCTACCGGTTTGCTCGCGTCGCCAAGTTCATCACGGGCTGGGCCAGCCACCTGTACTACTGGGTGTACCCCGGCTGCATGGTCGGGGTGACTGCGCTGATCAGCGGATACCTGCTTAATCAATTCTTTCCGGATACATTCAGCAGCTCCTACAACAGCCCGCTCTTCATGTACCTGTTCAGCGTCGTCTTCGCTCTGGGCGTCGCCTACATCGCCTACCGCGGTGTAACGGGAACCACCGCAGTGAACATGGCGATCAATGTCATTCAGATCACTGCGCTGGTGGTCTTCTCCGTCATTGCCATCGCCTACCGCACGCAGCACCCCCAAGGCTCCACCGGCTACCATCTCTCCAATGGCGTTGCGGTCAACTACGTGGTCGCCCAGGAGGTCGTTAAGGATGACGCCGGCAAGCCCGTCCCTGTGCTCGACGACGCAGGCAAGCCCACGGTCGATTCCGCCGGCAAGCCGATCTTCAAGATGACCGATTCCGTCGACAAGGATGGCACTCCCGTCCCAGCTGGAAAGGACGGAAATCCTGTCTCGGACCTGAAGCTCGCCGCTCCGTTCACGGTGAGTTACGCCCCCGAGGAGGCTATTACCGGAAAAGCCGGTGACGACAAGGATCCGCTGACGTTCAACTTCCATAGTACTGCGGTTTCGGTCATCGCGCCGCACAGCTTCAACTACATATTCATCCAAGCGTGCATCGCCATCCTCATTCTCGTCGGCTTTGAGTCTGTCACCGCGATGGGCGAAGAAGCAAAGAATGCAAAGCGCGATGTTCCGCGCGCGGTGCTCCTGTCGCTGGCGATTCAGGGCTTGGTGTGTTATTTGATTGAATACTTTGCCGCGAATTACCTGCTGCACAACGGCTACACCATACCGATGGCCGGCGCATCCGGCGCTCCCATCGGCGACATGATGGTCATCGTCGGCTCGTGGCTCTTCGGCAGCTACGCGGCGGGCAAGGCCTTCATGCTCGTGCAGGCGTTCACGGTGTTCCTCGCGCTCATCGGCACAACCCTCTCCTGCCTGAGCACAGGCGCCCGGGTGACCTACGCGATGGGCCGCGACCAGGAGGTGCCCTCTCACTTCGGCATGCTCCACGGCAGGACACTCTCGCCGCACCGCGCCATCTGGACGCTCGCGATCATCTCGGCTGTCATCGGCTGCATCACGGTCGCGGTCTACCTTGGCGGAACGACGCCGTCCGCCCTGGACAAACACAACATCTGGTACAGCTTCGGTATCTTCAGCCCCGAGACGTACGCCAAGCTGCCCAACACCCTCGTGATCATTACGCTCGTGAGCAACTTCGGCACTTTTCTGTTGTACATGTTGACCTGCCTGGTCGCAATCGTGGCCTTCCGCGAACACCATAGCTTCAATGGGTTCAAGCACTTTGTCGTGCCGATCTTCGGACTCCTGGCCAATCTGGCCTGCATGCTCTTTTACCTTGTCGGGCCGTTCACGGTAGCAGGAATGAGCTGGAAGGAACCCTACATCGCGCTCGGCGTCGCTGCCGTCTGGGGTATCTACGGTCTGGTCTACTTCCGCTCGAACAGCAGGAAGCACGGCAAGGAGATCCTCCTCAGCCAACGCCCGACGGTTGTTGCAACCTGATTATTTGCCGATTGATTGTCGCTCAACGGCTCCGCTCGCCTTCCAGGGCGGCGGAGCTTGTGCTTTTTTCACCCCATGCGCCTGCGCTACGCCCGCATCACCACCGCCGGACCAGTCCGCGAAATCAACGAAGACTACCTTGATTTCTGGGAGTCGGAGGATCCGCTCGTTCGGGAGAAAAAGGGCAGCGTGGCGCTCCTGGCTGACGGCGTTGGGGGGCTCGATCGCGGCGAGGACGCCAGCCGCATGGCCGTCGAGGAGGCGCTGCGGGTCTTCCGCCACGCCCCACCAGGCGCCAACCCGCAGGCCACGCTGAAGGACATGTTCGCGACGGCGTGTACGATGATCCATGACGCCGCGCTGGTGACCAACGGCGGTCGCTCCATGGCCACGACGTTGGTCGCATCGATCATTCGTGACCGGATGGCCTACATCGCCAACGTCGGCGACACCCGCGCCTACCTCATCCGCCAAAAGAAGATCTTCCAGCTTTCCAGGGACCATGTCGCCACCGCCCTGCCGGTGAAACTGGGCCTGATGCTCGAGCGCCAGGCGATGGCCAGCCGTCAACGCAGCGAACTCACCCGCACCGTGGGCGTCGAGCCGTTTTGCCAGCCCGATTTTGCCACCGAACCGCTTCAACACGGCGATTTCATCGTGCATTGCACCGATGGCTTGCACGCCTGCGTTCTCAACGACGAGATTTGCGAAATTGTGAGTGGTAACCATCCCTTTGACGCCTGCAAGCAGTTGGTGGCGCTCGCAGAAAAACGCGGTGGCGAAGATAACATTTCCTTGCAGTTGCTCGAAGTGCGTGACTGGGAAAGGGCGGTGAATTCGAGTCTACCCCGCAATCCGAGCCGGCAAAACCCCGCCGCCAAACCCTTGGCTGTTTCACCGGCGCACGAGCTTTCGGCCGGCATGACGCTGGATGGGCGCTTCGAACTGACCGACCTGGTAGCCCGCAGCAACATGGCATCGATCTTCCGGGCGACCGACCGCCAGACGGGCGATGTCGTCGCGATTAAGCTGCCGCTCATGGCGCTCGAGAGCGACGTGGCCGGCTTCGAGCGGTTCCGGCGTGAAGAGGAGATCGGCACCCGCCTGAATCACCCCGGTGTCCTCAAGGTGGTCAAGGTGGAAACGCCCAAGAGCCGCCCCTACTTGGTGATGGAGTTCCTCGACGGCGAAACGCTCGCCAAGATCCTCGAACGCCAGAAGCCGATCCCCGAAGCGGAGGCCGCGCGCTACGCCAGCCGCATCTGCGATGCGCTGGATTATCTCCATAAGAACGGCATCACCCACCGCGACCTAAAGCCACAGAACATAATGGTCTGCCGCGACGGCAGTCTGCGGCTTTTCGACTTCGGCATCGCCCGCGTCGATCTTGCGCGCCGCCTCACGTTCGCCGGTTTCACTCCGACGATGGGCACCCCGGACTATATGGCCCCCGAGCAGGTGAAAGGCCGCCGCGGCGACCACCGCACCGACATCTACAGCCTCGGCGCCATCCTGTATGAGATGACGACCGGTTCCACGCTCTTCGAAGGCGAGAGTCCGTACGTCGTCATGAACGCCCGCGTCACCGGCGACCCGGTCGCGCCGCGCAAGGTCAACGAAAAGCTGACTCCGGTCATCCAGGAGATCATCCTTCATGCGCTGGAACGAGATCCCGACAAGCGTTACGCCAGCGCCGGAGAGATGAAGAAGGAGCTCGACGACTACGAGACCGTGCAATTGACCGAGCGCCACCTTCACCTCCGCTCCCCCCAACCGTGGAAGAACCGGACGCCGATGATCCTCATGATCGCCGGTGTGATTGGAGCCCAAGTCGTGCTGTTCCTGCTGATGTATTTGTATTTCAGAGCCAAGCATTGAGCCGCGCGGGCCGGCTGGGTTGGCCGACACAGCCACGACAGAGACTCGAACCCAACACGCGCGAGCCCCGCAATTTCGTGACCGACACCGGAGTCGGCTGTCGGCTGGCGGTTGACCAGGAGCCAGACGGGCCTGGCCCGCGGACTCCCAGACCGTCATCGGCGGTCCTGAGATATTTGAAGTGGCGCCGATCGGGGGCGGGGCTGTGTCTGACGGGGAACCCGTAACCCTCCTGATTATTCCAAGCAGCGCGCAGGCCAGGTCTTCAACGCGGCGAGCTTTACCGCATTCCGGCATTCGTCTAGCGTCCGCCGTAACGCCATGCTTCGTTTCATCCGGTTGCGCCTGCTGCAGTCGATTCTCGCGCTGTACATCATTGTCACCGCCACGTTTTTCCTGTTGCGGTTCGTGCCGGGAGGGCCGTTCACCGCGGAAAGGGCGGTGCCGAAAGAGATCCTGCGCAATCTCGAAGCGCACTACGGCCTCAACCAGCCGCTGTACCGTCAGTATTTCTCCTACCTCGGCACCCTGCTGCGTGGCGATTTTGGTCCTTCGTTCAAATACTCCAACCGTACGGTCAACGAGATCCTCGCCGAAAAGCTGCCCGTTTCGATCGAACTGGGCCTGTGGTCGCTCGCGGTGGCGCTGTTGCTCGGC
>DASRKV010000217.1:0-11876 GCA_035648795.1 Opitutaceae bacterium | reverse complement strand
GATTAAGAACATCCTCAACATCGTCGTCGTGATCGCGGTGGTCATCTGGCTGCTGTACGCCTTCGGTGTGCTCGGCCACCCGGGAGAAATCCGGGTGCCGGTTGTGAAGTAGCCCCGTTAGAAATTCCCGCCGTCGCCCGGGGCGGTCCGGCTCGTTTCTGCAACCGCCGGCTGTCGCTCGGGGACGCGAACCGGCCCTCGCCGGCGGATCGGGCACCGTGCCGGGATTTCCTTTGGGTGGGTCGCGCCCGCGTTGGCCGGCGGCGTTTGGGCCAGGCTTCGCGCCGGGGAAAACCCCGGAACCGGTCCCGCGCCGATCGCCCGGCATGGCATTTCAAATACACCATCATTTATGTTCCAAGATATCAAACAGCTCTACGGAAGAAAACTCGGCGCGACGGACGGCGACATCGGCCACGTGAAGGACTTCTATTTTGACGACCAGACCTGGGCGGTCCGCTACCTCGTGGCGGACACGGGTTCCTGGTTGGCGGGACGCCAGGTGCTGCTCCCGCCCCATGCGTTCGGACCGCAGGCCTTTGGCCGATCCGATGCCGACAGCAATGTTCTGCTCGTCAACCTGACCCGGAAGCAGATCGAAGACAGCCCCTCGATCGATTCGCACCGGCCGGTCTCACGTCAATACGAGCAGGCCTACTACCTTCACTTCGGTTGGCCGGCCTACTGGCAGGACGGCGGGATGTCGGGGATCGCCGGATTTCCCCCCGTTGCGCTGCCGCCAATTCCGGCAAACCCGCCCCATCACGGGCACCAGCAGCGGGACGATATTCATTTGCGCAGCACGAAGGCGGTCACCGGCTACCATCTTCAAGCCACCGACGGACCGATCGGCACCGTGCGCAGCTTCATGGTGCACGGCAAGAGCTGGGCCATCCGCGAACTCGTCGTCGAAACGGGTCACTGGTATGCGGGCAAGACGGTCCTCCTCCTTCCCGAAAACATCAGCCGGATCAGTTACGATGAGTCCACCGTGTTCGTGAACCTCACGCGGGAGGACATCGCGCAAACCACGAGCAACGATGTCGCGCAGGCCGCCACCGACCGGCACTGAGCGGAAGTGCCGCGCCTCGTTTCCTCCACGGCTCCGCCTTGCCCTGCCGTTCCGCATCACCGCAACCGCGGCATCAGGCCTCACGCCGGCGATCCGAACTCCGGACCAGCCAAATCCGTTCAACGCCATCGATCTTGGCCCGGCATGATCGATTCCTCTCGATTCGTCACCCTCGCCGCATGAGCGATCCCGTTCTGGAAATCAAGGCCCTCACCCGCCGCTTTGGCGCGCTCATCGCCGTCGACGCCCTCACCCTGTCGGTCAACGCCGGCGAAATCTTTGGGCTGCTCGGTTCCAATGGCGCCGGCAAGACGACGGTGATCAAGATGCTCACCACGTTGCTGCCGCCCACCAGCGGCGAGGCGCGGGTGGCCGGTTTTGCGATCACCACCCAGGCGGCCGGCGTTCGGCGCGCCATTGGCTACGTGCCGCAGGCGATATCCGTGGACGGTTCGCTGACCGGCTACGAAAACCTGCTGATTTTCGCGAAGCTTTTCGACCTGCCGCGCCACGAGCGGCAGACGCGGGTGCAGGCGGCCCTGGCCTTCATGGGCCTGACCGAGGCCGCCGGCCAGCTCGTGCGCGAATATTCCGGCGGCATGATCCGCCGGCTCGAAATCGCCCAGTCCACCCTGCACCGCCCGCGGATGGTTTTTCTCGACGAACCCACGGTCGGACTGGATCCCATCGCGCGCGATGCGGTGTGGGAGCACCTCGCGCGCCTGCGCGCGGATTACGGCACCACCATCTTTTTCACCACGCACTACATGGAGGAAGCCGAGAGCCACTGCGATCGCGTCGCCATCATGCACCTCGGCCATAGGGTGGCGCTCGGCACCTGTCAGGAGCTCAAGAAATCGCTCGGCGGCGATGGTCGGACGCTCGACGACGTCTTTGTCCATTACGCCGGAGGCTTGGTCGAGTCCGGCGGCAGTTACCGCGCTGTGTCGTCCGAACGGGCCATCGCGCGCCGCCTCGGCTAAACCCGCCCATCGCCATGACGCGCCTTTTTCTCCCGCCGGTCGCCGGTTTTGTCGAAAAGACCCTCGCCATCACCGAACTCGAGATCCGGAAGCTGCGCCACGATTTCACCGAATTGGTGACCCGCGCGATCCAGCCCGCGCTCTGGTTGCTGCTCTTCGGCGAGGTCTTCAGCCACGTGCGCGCCATCCCCACCGGCAATGTGCCTTATCTCGATTTCATGACGCCAGGTATCCTCGCGCAGAGCGTCCTTTTCGTGGCCATTTTTTACGGCATCAACGTGATTTGGGAGCGCGATCTTGGCATTGTGCACAAGTTTCTCGCCAGCCCCACGCCACGCGCGGCGTTGGTGTTGGGCAAGGCGCTGTCGGCCGGCGTGCGCGCGCTTTCCCAGGCTTTGGTCATTTATGTCCTCGCGTTCATCCTCGGGGTGAAGCTGAACTGGAACCCGTCCGCCCTGGGCGGCATGCTGGTCGTGGTCGTGCTGGCGGCGGCGCTGTTTTCGACCTTCTCGCTGATCATCGCCTGCATCGTCAAGACGCGCGATCGTTTCATGGGCATCGGCCAGGTGCTGACCATGCCGCTCTTTTTTGCCAGCAACGCCATCTATCCGACGTCCATCATGCCGCGCTGGCTGCAGATCATCTCGCATCTGAATCCGCTCACTTATGTCGTCGATGCCCTGCGCACCTTCATGCTGGCCGGCGGCGTGAGCACCTTCGGCCTGCTGCATGACTTCGCGGTCATCCTTCTGACCACCCTCTTCGTCGTCCTGCTGGGCGCGAAGATCTATCCGCGCATCGTCTATTAGCCGGTGGCGGAACGGCTCCCCTGATCCGCGTGGTGGTTGCCTCGGCTGGACAAAATCCTGGCCGCCGGACGCAGAGTGAGCATTGCGCTCATCCGACCGGGGCGCTTTTCGGCAATCCCGGTGGGGTGGCGGACCAGCCGAATCTCGGGGCAGTGAGTAGTTGAAATGTGGATATCCTGGTCGGGCCGACGTCCGCCGCGGGTCGCTGCGGTTTGCGGCGGGTCCTTAGCTGAACACCCCATAGCAATCCGGTGGATCAGCCGTTAGTATTCCTCCCGACCTGATCCCTCTATCCGCTCCGTAACGAAAGCTCCCCATGAACTCCCTCCTCCTCCCGATCAACACCTTTGGCGCCTTTCTGCTCGGCGCGCTGATCGGTTCCGTGATCTGCGGTCTGTACTATTCCCGCCGTCGCGATCGCCCGTTGTCCGACGGGGAACCGGGCTATACGCGCCGCACCCTTTAGCCGGAACGTAGTCAGCCACCGGCTGCTCAAGATCCAGGACCTTCCCACTCGCGAGGCATCATGAAAACCACCCGTCTCTATCAGCGGTTCTCCGCCTGGTGCCACGCCCATCGTCCGCTGCGCTGGGTCGAGACCATCGTTCCGGACTATTCCACCTGGACTCCGTGATGACCGACCGTCTTGCGTTCAATGCCGGGCGGGACGCGCCGGGTGTCATCAGCCGCCCAGCCCGCAGCAGGGTAACAACCCAGGGTGCGCGGCTGCCGGAACCCGCATACTCGAGCTTGCTCCGCGGAGCGACGTCCGCCACGCAGCCAGGCGCTTTATCCTTGTCATTCCCATGAATCCGTCCCCTTGCAGCGACACGATTGCGACCGCCTCCGCGCCGACTCACGACGAAATCGCCCAATGCGCGCGTGAGCTGTGGACCGAGTCCGGACGGCCGGAAGAGCGCGATGACGCGATCTGGCTGGAGGCCGAACGACGGTTAATTTCTGCCCGGCGGCCGCCCGAAGCAACCGCGGACCCTTTACGGACTCTCCCCCAGGCGAGTCCGTCCGAATCTGCCGTTCCGCCCATCAGGCCGCATACCGAGGCCTGCCACAGCCTCTCCTGATCGACCTGTGGTCCGAAGCAATCCCCACACCGTCGAGCGGGCTCGAACGGCCCCGCGGATCGTCGATGAGCACCATCGGACGGACGCCCAGTTGCTCGCGCAAGCGTGGGATTTTTATGGGCTCCGTCAGGTGCCTCCGCCCGCAACGCCAGGAAGACGGTCGGCCGGACGCGCGAGCGAAACATCTGAACCGCCCAGCTCCCAACAAATCAACCCGGGAAGCATCATGCTGAACAAATTCGCCATCGACTACGTTGCGTTTCCGCACCACGGCAGTCGCACCTTCACTCACCTCACCGACGATCCGATCGAGGTCGAAGATTTTCTGATGCATCTCCTGGCCGCGCGGGCCCGCATCACCGCGATCCGACACGACGGCGCCGCCATGACCGGCCACGAGTTCGACCGGATGCTCAAGGTGGCGGCCGAGAGAATTGCCTCGGAGCTGTTGCGGGAATCACTCGCGCTCGACGCGGCCGAGATCAAAAACCGGTTTGGCTTCGCAGGCTGAAAGGTGAATTCCACCCGTCAAACGCCACCGGGCGGAACTGTTCCCGCCCGCAGAGGTCAACGCCCCCGGCCATCCGCGGAGTTTGCGGCGGATGGTTTGTCCAGCAATGAGGGGGACCCGGACTAATTGATGGCTGTGGAGAAATCATCCGACGGATTCGATTCCTTGACGGAACTCGCCCTGGATCTTCGCTGGTCGTGGAATCATGGCACGGACGAGGTCTGGCGACAGCTCGACCCCGCGCTGTGGAAACTCACTCATCACCCTTATGCCGTCCTGCAGGCGGTGCCACGGGACGAAGTCGAGCGCCGATTGGCCGATCCATCCTTCCGCGCCAAGGTGGACGCTCTCGTCCAGGCGAAGCGGCAGGTCGCGGAGGCGCCCGGCTGGTTTCAGCGAGATCATCCGCAGGCTCCTTTGACCCGTGTGGCCTATTTCAGCATGGAGTTCATGCTGAGTGGAGCGCTGCCGATCTATTCGGGCGGGCTGGGCAACGTCGCCGGCGATCAGCTTAAAGCCGCCAGTGACCTGGGCGTGCCGGTGGTCGGCGTGGGTCTGCTTTACCAACAAGGCTATTTCCGCCAGGTAATTGACAAGGACGGGGCGCAAGCGGCCCTCTTCCCTGATAACGACCCCGGACAGTTGCCGATCACGCCGTTGCACGACCCGCACGGGGAGTGGTTGCGGTTGGAGATCGCCTGGCCCGGTTACTCGATCTGGCTGCGCGCCTGGGAAGTCCAGGTCGGCAAGGTGAAGCTTTATCTGTTGGACAGCAATGACGCGGCGAACTCTCCCGCCCATCGCGGTATCACCAGCGAGCTTTACGGTGGCGGCCCCGAACTGCGGCTCCAGCAGGAATTGGCCCTGGGCATTGGCGGCTGGCGGCTCCTGCGCGCCCTGGGCCTCCAACCGGAAGTCTGTCACCTCAACGAAGGGCATGCCGCCTTCGCCGTCCTGGAACGCGCCCGAAGTTTCATGGAAGAAACCGGGCAGCCTTGCGCCGTCGCGCTGGCCGTCACTCGCGCCGGGAACCTCTTCACCACCCACACGGCGGTGGCCGCCGGCTTTGACTGTTTTGCGCCGGCCCTGATCGAGCAATACCTCGGCGGCTATGCCGAACAGAAACTCGGCATGACACTCCACGATCTGCTGGCCTTGGGCCGCCAGAACCCGCACGACGCGTCGGAGGATTTCAACATGGCCTATCTGGCGGCCCGGGGAAGCGGGGCGGTGAACGGAGTGAGCCGCCTGCATGGACGGGTGAGCCGGCGACTCTTTGCGCCACTCTATCCCCGCTGGCCGCTGAACGAAGTGCCGATCGGACACGTCACCAACGGAGTCCACATGCCGACTTGGGACTCGGCCGAGGCGGACGCCCTCTGGACGGAAGCCTGTGGGAAAGGCCGATGGCTTGGGACCACGGACAAATTGGAGCATGACATCCGGCGGGTCGCCGACGGCAGGCTGTGGCAGTTGCGCACCGTCAGCCGGAAGATCGCCGTGGACTATGCCCGCGAACACGTGGCCCGGGACATGGCTGCCGCCGGCGCCTCGCCCGAGGCGATCGAGCGCACGAAACAACGGCTGAATCCCGAAGTGCTGACCCTGGGCTTTGCCCGCCGCTTCGCGACCTACAAAAGACCGAACTTGCTCCTGCATGATCCGGAACGGCTGCTGCGCCTGCTCAGTCATCCGCAGCGCCCGGTGCAGCTCATCCTGGCCGGCAAGGCGCATCCGGCGGATCAGGCGGGGCAGGCGCTGATCCGGGATTGGACCAACTTCATCCGCCGCGCCCCCCCGTCTCCGCCGGTGATTTTCCTGGCCGACTACGACATGCTGATGGCGGAATACCTGGTGCAGGGAGTGGACGTCTGGATCAACACCCCGCAACGGCCGTGGGAGGCAAGCGGCACGAGCGGAATGAAAGTGCTCGTCAACGGGGGGATCAATCTTTCGGAGTTGGATGGCTGGTGGGCCGAAGCCTATACGCCCGAAGTAGGCTGGGCGTTGGGTGATGGCCAAGAACATGGCGACGATCCGGCGTGGGACGCGGCCGAAGCCGAGGCGCTCTACGAACGGCTCGAACAAGAGGTGATTCCTGAGTTTTATACGCGTGACGGCAACGGCATCCCCATCGCCTGGGTCGCACGAATGCGCGAGAGCATGGCGCGGTTGACGCCGCACTTTTCCGCCAATCGAACCGTGCGTGAATACACCGAGAAGCACTACCTCCCCGCCGCCGCGGCCTACCGCCAACGTGCCGCCGACAAGGGGGCCGTCGGCCGGGCGATGGTCGATTGGCGACATACGCTGGAGCAGAAATGGTCCCAGCTAAGTTTTGGCCGGATGAAGGTGGAGCGAAACGGGGAACAGCACGTGATCGAGGTTGAGCTCCATCTTCACGGCCTCGACGCGAATGCGGTGCAAGTCGAACTCTATGCTGAAGGAACCAATGGCGGCGATCCGGTGCGGCAGGAGATGGCGCGCGTTCGCCCGTCGGCCGGCGCGTCGGACAGCGATAGTTATCGCGCGGCCGTATCCGCAACCCGCCCGGCAACCGACTACGCCGCGCGCCTGATCCCGCGTTTCGCCGGGTTATCGGTTCCTCTGGAAACTGGCGAAATCGTGTGGCAGCGGTAAACTTACCCAGCCATATCCACGATGAACGCCACCCAATTGCTTCACAACCTGGGCCAAAGCCTCTGGCTCGACAATATCACCCGCGACTTGCTGAACACAGGAACGCTGCGGCGCTACATCAGCGAATGGGCCGTGACCGGCCTGACCTCGAATCCGACGATCTTCGACCACGCCCTCCAGCACGGCGCGGCCTACGACGCCGCGATCCGCGAGAAGCTCGCGCAGGGACGGTCGGGCGAAGCGCTCTTTTTTGAACTGGCGATTGAAGACATCACCCGCGCCGCCGACCTGTTCCGTCCGATCTTCGACCGGACTTGCGGGGTGGACGGCTGGGTCTCGCTGGAAGTCTCGCCGCTGCTGGCCCACGACACCCAGACGACGCTGGCCGTGGCCAAGGAACTTCATGCCCGGGCGGCCCGGCCCAATCTCTTCATCAAGATTCCGGGCACCCCGGAGGGTTTGCCCGCCATCGAAGAAGCGATTTTCGGCGGAGTACCGATCAATGTGACCTTGTTGTTCTCCCGCGAACACTATGTCGCGGCCGCCGGGGCCTATCTGCGCGGCATCGAGCGCCGCATCGCCGCGGGACTGAACCCAGAAGTCGGCTCGGTCGCCTCGCTCTTCATCAGCCGCTGGGACGTCGCAGTCGCCGACAAGGTTCCCGCGGCGTTGAACAACCGGCTCGGCATCGCCATCGGCCAGCGCGCCTACCGGGCTTATCTTGATCAATTGGCTTCGCCGCGTTTGCAGCGGGTCATGAACGCCGGCGGGCGCCCGCAACGATTGCTCTGGGCCAGCACCGGGACCAAGGATCCGAAGGCTCCGGATGACCTTTACGTCAAAGCGCTGGCCGCCCCGCTCACCGTGAACACGATGCCGGAAGCAACCTTGAAGGCCTGGGCGGATCACGGCGGACTCGGCGCCGGCCTGTCGGCCGATGGCGGCGACAGCGAGGCGGTGTTGGCGCAGTTCGCGCAGGAGGGTTGGGACGTTCAGGCGCTGGCGGCGCGCCTGCAGGACGAAGGCGCGGCTGCGTTCGTCAAATCCTGGAACGAACTCATGGCCGTGATCGCGACGAAAAGCGCGGCCCTGCAGCAGACCACCTAGCCGAACCCATGCAATCGGCGCGATATTCGCACGCAGTTCTGCGGATCTTCCGATGCGGCGTTATCGGGCGAGCTCGCCGTGGCCTCCGAAGCCTTGGCGAAGGAGGCTGCACCCCGCCTCGCTCGACGAAGCGGCGGCATCCGGCCTGCCCTCCGAAGGCTTCGCGAAGGAGGGCGATCCCGCCTCAGGTTCGACGGCATCAGCACCGCTTGGATCGGTTGATCGGTCCCGCGCGGGGCCTGCGTCCGTCGGTCGACCGCCTGCGGCCGGGAGAGATTTTATGAAGAAGAAGTCAACCCGTCAGCTCGGAATGATCGGCTTGGGCCGAATGGGCTCCAACATGGTGCGACGCCTGCTGAAGGACGGCCACGCGTGCGTGGTCTTCGACCGGTTGCCGAAAGCCGTCACGGATTTGGCCAAGGCCAGGGCGGTCGGCGCATCCTCGCTCGCCGAACTCGTAAAGCGGCTCGCGCCGCCGCGCGCGGTCTGGCTGATGGTTCCCGCGGCCGCCGTGGACCAAACCATCGCCGATCTTCTGCCCCTGCTCGAACGCGGCGACATCCTGATTGACGGGGGCAATTCCTACTACGTCGACGACCTCCGTCGCGCGCAGGAACTGGCGCGGAAAGGAATTCACTATGTCGACGTGGGCACCAGCGGCGGGGTGTGGGGGTTGGAGCGCGGCTATTGCATGATGATCGGCGGGGAGCCGGCCGTGGTGAAGCAGCTCGATCCGATTTTTGCGTCGCTGGCGCCGGGGCGGGGCGACATTCCGCGGACTCCGGGCCGCCCGAAACTCAGCGGCACCTCGGAGCAGGGCTACCTGCATTGCGGGCCGAACGGTGCGGGCCACTTCGTCAAGATGGTCCACAACGGCATCGAATACGGCATGATGGCGGCCTACGCGGAAGGCCTGGCGGTGCTGCGCGCCGCCAACATCGGCCGGAAGGCCGACCGGATCGACGCCGAGACCACTCCGTTGCGCCATCCGGAGGATTATCATTACGACCTCCCGCTGGGCGACATCGCCGAGGTTTGGCGGCGCGGCAGCGTGATCGCCTCCTGGCTGCTGGATCTGGCGGCGACCGCCCTGACCCGGGATCCCAAGCTCGCGCTATTCGCCGGCCGGGTGTCGGACTCGGGCGAAGGGCGGTGGACGATCAAGGCGGCCATCGACGAGGGCGTGCCCGTGCCGGTGCTGACCACGGCCCTCTACGAACGGTTCAGTTCGCGCGGCGAGGCGGACTTCCAGGACAAGCTGCTTTCGGCGCTCCGCTTCCAATTTGGCGGGCACGTGGAAAAGCCCGCGAACCAAGGAAAATGACATGCGTATCGGACTGGCGACGGATCATGGCGGATTTGGCTTGAAGGAGGAGCTGGCAGCGCAGATCCGCGCGGCGGGGCATGAAGTCGTAGATTTCGGCGCCCATCGACTGGACCCCGAGGATGACTATCCCGACTTTGTCATTCCCCTCGCGCAAGCCGTGGTGGCGGGGACGGTGGATCGGGGGGTGGCCGTCTGCGGCAGCGGGGTCGGCGCCGCGATCTGCGCCAACAAGATTCCGGGCGCCCGCGCCTGTCTGATCCACGACCATTTCTCGGCCCGGCAAGGAACCGAAGACGATCATATGAACATCCTTTGCCTGGGTGGAAGGACGGTGGGTCCGGCGGTGGCCCAGGATCTCGTCCAGACTTATCTGACCGCCGAATTCAGCCAGGCCCCGCGCCATCTCCGGCGCCTCGGCAAGGTCGCGGAGCTGGAAGCGCGCTAAGGGTGCGTTCGGGACTCCAGGAACGCCACCAGATCGTCGATTTCTCCCGGTTTCAGCGTGGGACCGAACGCCGGCATGTTCACGCCGCCGTTGACGAAGCGCGCGCCGCCGACGCCACCATGCTCGCCACTCCGTTGCGCGACGACGTCCTGGCCACGATGGAACCGATCCGCACCGCCGCTGTCCGGGGTCCTCCGTAGGGTTTCACCCCATGGAGAAGCGCCAGCCCGTGGCGTATTTTAGCTGCGGTTACGAAACGCAAAAAAACCGACAACCTCTGGAAGGTGAAGAAAGGGGCAACCGTATGGGACTGATTATATTGATAGTACTGATTCTCTTGCTCGTGGGAGTATTGCCCACTTGGCCCCATAGCCGGAACTGGGGTTATTATCCGAGCAGCGGGCTCGGGCTCGTCGTCCTGATTATCCTCATATTGGTTATTCTAGGTCGGATCTGAAGGATAGATGGGGCGTGCAGAACCAGATAAGGCCCAAACCGGCTGCGGCCATGGATGCCGAACGCCGGTCTTCTTTGGCGTGGATGAGCCCTTGGTTTCTGTAATTAATACACTTATCCAATGAAAAAAACACTCCACGCCCAGAAATTAGCCTCCCTCATGGCACTCATGGGAGTCCTCGCAGTCGGCGGCTTCGCCAGCGGCTGCGCGGCAACTCCCACGCGCGACAGCACCGGTCAATATATCGACGACACCGGTATCACCACCAAGGTGAAGACCGCGCTCCTTAAGGACAAGGAGGTTAAGTCGTTCGAGATCAAGGTGGAAACCATGAAGGGGGTCGTTCAGCTGAGCGGCTTCGTCGACACCGCGGCCCAAAAAGCTGCGGCCGCGCAGGACGCGGCGGCGGTCCCTGGCGTCACCGACGTCAAGAACAGCCTGATCGTCAAATAGGCTTGGGGCACGCGACAGGCGGTCGCTGGAGGTTTCGCCGCGCCCTTGGCCCGAGCCGTGCCGATCTCTATCCGGATACGCACGGCAGGATCACGCTCATGACGCAACGCCAATCCGGCGAATAGCGTGACTCGGCGACAAAACAAATCGGCCGCAAAAGGATGGTCGAATTGTTCAACGCGGAGTTGCCGCGCCGCGATGGATTCGCCGCGAAGTTTCGGCGATCAACCGGTCGCTCGTCTCCGCCCATGAAAACCTTTCTCGTCATTCTGCTCGGTCTCTGCGGCGCAATCGTGCTCGTCGTCCCGGCGTCTTCGTCCGGTGAGACGGCAACGGCGCTTCGGATGCCCGAGGAACTGGACGAATTGCTCGCCCCCGTCGCGCATCCGGCGCGCTGGGGCGATTCGGGCATCATGACGTTCCTGGTCAACCAGCAGGGCACCGTCGATCAGTGTAACCTCGGGTCGGATACCGCCGCCATGGTCGCCGCCATGACCGGATTCAATCCCGACGATGCGTGGACGCTGGTGCCGCCACCGGGCGCCCAGTGAAGTTCCGCGAATCGACCGGCGTTGGGCGGGATCCCTTCTCCCGCCCGGGGGCGTCACGGACACCGCGCGGAAAAGAAAGGGCCAGTTCAATTAACCGTGCGGCACCTCCGGGGACTGCGGTGAGGTTCCCGGGCGAAGGCGGAAGAAACGCCGTCACCCGAATCGCGTAGGGTCACAGCCGGCTCGGCTGCGGAAGCGCGTCTCGAGGCGGCACCGCGACTGCCGGAAGCGGGGCAACCGGCTCCAACCAAATTGGGATACGCCAGCCTTGCTGAATCACGTGCCATCCCAACACCCCTGCGCCCAGCGACGTATTCACAGTACCCATGAATAGAAGCCAAAGCTCCCTCGTGCTGCCGCCACCAGCGGGCGTGGAGGTGCACAGGCCCGGTGCGAGCGACGGGAGCCACAGCATGCCCAGACCGACCAGACAGAACCC
>DASRKV010000216.1:0-6264 GCA_035648795.1 Opitutaceae bacterium | reverse complement strand
GTCTTCCGGGCTGTAGCGCAATGCCTGCTGCAGGTTGGCCAGCACATCGTCGGCCGGGCCGAGTTGGTCCGCCACCAAGGCGAGGCCGAGGTAGGCCGGGCTGGAGTCGCGCCGATTCCTTAGCGCCGCCGCGAAGCAACGGCGCGCCTTTTCGGGTCGGTGGCGTTGCAGCAGGATATCGCCCATCCCGCACAATGCCTCCACGTCGCCCGGCCGCAGTTTCGCCGCGCGCTCGAACGCGCCGTAGGCCTCGTCCATCCGGCCGAGCCGTTCGAGACTGCGCGCGAGGTCCACCTGCATCGCCGGGTCATCCGGCTGCAGCGCCACCCCCTACCGGGACTGCTCGACCGCTTCCGCGAAATGGCCGGTATCGCGCAGCATCCGCGCGAAATTGAAATGCGTCTGCGCGATCTGCGGGGCGATCCGGAGGGCCGCCTCGAAATGCCGGCTCGCCTCGGTGAATCGTTCCAGCGAGGCCAGCATCACCGCCAGGTTGTTGTGCAGCTCCCAATCTCCCGGCGACAGGTCCAGCGCCTGTTCGTAATCCGCCACGGCCGCCGGCGCATTCCGGCGGATCGTTTCCACCTGCGCCATCCCGACGTGCGCGACGACGAGGTCCGGGTTGATCTGCAACGCGGTCTGAAAGTGCGCCGCCGCCTCGGCGGGTTGATTCTGCCGCAGGAGGAGAAACCCGAGATCGCAGTGGGCGGCGGCGTAGCGCGGCACCAGCTTCAGCGCCTGGCGAAATCCGGCCATCGCCTCATCGGTGTGACCCTGTTGCAGGCGCACCAGCGCGAGCACGTCGTGCGCGCCGGCGAAATCCGGGTTGATCTCCACGGCGCGGCGCGCATGGAACTCGGCGTCGGCGACGCGGCCCTCGTCCAGCAGGGTGAGGCCGAGAAAACAATGGGCCGCGTAATTGTTCCGGGTCACGGCGAGCGCATGGGTGAAGAGCATCGGTGGATCGCGCCACGTCGCCTGTTGGTCCCACGTGCGCCACCCACAGCCGGCGAGCAGCAGCGCGGCGGCGCCCGCCTTCAGCCAGTCCGGGATTTGTGCGGGCAGCGCTGCCCGGAAGGTCCACAACAGCGCCAGTTCCAAGCCTAGCACCGGAATATAGGTGTAGCGATCCGCCATCGCCTGGAAACCTGCCTGGACCAGCCCGAGGGTCGGCAACAGCATGACGAGAAACCAGCCCCAGCCGACCAGCGCCCAAGGCTGCCGGCGTTCCGCTGACCAAAACAACCAGCCGGCCACACCGGTGATCGCAAGGACCAGCAGACCCGCCGCGATGACCGCGACCGTCGGCCAGGTGCCGGGATGGGCGTAGACGACCGTCAGGTCGAAAGGCCAGATGAATTTCCCGAGATAGCGCGGGACCGACACGACCGCGTTCGCGATCCGCCCGGCCAAAGGAACATTCAAGGTGAATGCGCCCACGTCGACCTGCATCAGGACGGTCACGGATGCGATAATCGCCGACAGGATGAAAAACGGCACTTTTTCGAGCAAAAGCGTCGTCAGCGGCTGGTGCGACGGAGTCGTGGCCGCGCCCGAGGCTGACATTGCGGCACCGCCTGGCGCATAGCCGGCGCGGAGGGCCAGCCGCCGCAGCGGCCAGAAATCGAGCAACAGCAGCACGCCGGGCAGCGCGACGATCACCGGCTTGCACATCAGCCCGCCGGCGAACGCGGCCAGCGCCAGCGCGTAGCGCGCGCGGGCTGGTTTCCCCGCCGCGCGCCGGTCGGCGTAGGCAACATAAGCCCACAGCGTGAGCAGGAAAAAGAACCCGCTCATCACGTCCTTGCGCTCGGTGATCCAGACCACTGATTCCACCCGCAACGGATGCCAGGCGAACAGCGCGGCGCAGAGCGCGCTCGTCCAGAACCCGCCCGTCAGGCGCCGCATCAGGAGGAAAACCAGCACGGCGTTCACCGCATGCCACAGGATGCTGGTCAGGTGATGCCCATGGGCGTTGTCGCGGTAAAGTTCCCAATCCGCCATGTGCGACAGCCAGGTGAGCGGATGCCAGTAGTCGGTCCGGCCCGCGAACGCCCATCGGAGCCCCGCCCAGCTCAGGCCGCCCTGCACGTGCGGGTTGTCCGTCACGTACGAGGGGTCGTCGTAGTTGATGAAGCCGAAATTCAACGACCGGCTGAACAGGGCGATCGTGCCAAGAAACAGCCCGAGGCACACCACCCCGGTGCGGCTCGCGGAAACCGGCGCGCCCTCCCTCGTCGGGCGGCTGCGAAAGCCAGACCTCATTTCGGCCAGATTGATTCCCAGGCCGCGAGAATTCGCTCGCAGGTGCGGTTGAATTCCTCGTTCACTTTGCGGCGGGCCGGATCGGCGTCGTACCAGGCGATCGTTTCCGCGACGCCGCGGCTGTAGGGGAGGCGGCAGACGAAATCCGGGACCAGGCGCTTGATCTTGCTGTTGTCGAAAACCATGCTGTGGCTTTTGTCGCCGAGAAGCCCGGCGCCCCAATTCGGATCATAGGCCGCCACCACGTCCGAAGGAACATGCACGAGGCGTGGCTCGGTTCCGGCGGCGCGGGCCACGATTTCGAAAATCTGGTTCCAATTCAGCGATTCGTCGGACGTGATGTGCACCGCTTCGCCGATGGCATGGGAGTTGCCCAGCAGCCCCACCAGCCCCCGGGCGAAATCGCTGTGGTGGGTGAGGGTCCACAGGGAGGTGCCGTCGCCGTGCACGATGACCTTCTGTCCGCGTCGCATGCGGTCGACCGCCGTCCAGCCGCCGTCCAGCGGGACAACCGTGCAGTCATACGTGTGCGACGGTCGCACGATCGTGATGGGATATTTCTCCTCCCGATAGGCGCGCACGAGCCGCTCCTCGCAGGCGATTTTGTTCCGCGAGTACTGCCAGAAAGGATTGTCGAGTATCGTGGATTCCGTCACCGGAAGCGAGGCGGGCGGCGTTTGGTAGGCGGAGGCGGAACTGATGAAGACAAACTGCCGGGTCCGGCCGCGAAACAGCGTGAGATCCCCCTCGAGTTGGTCGGGAGTGAACGCGATCCAATCGACGACGACGTCAAACGAAAGGTCGCCCAGCGCCGCACGGGCGGAGCGAGGCTCGCGCACGTCGCCGCGCAGCACCCGGGCTCCTTCCGGAACCGGTCGGACCGACTGCCCCCGATTCAACAGATAGAGTTCAATTCCCCGTTCGAGCGCCAGTTTGGAACACGCCGAACTGATGATGCCAGTGCCGCCAATGAAGAGAACTTTCATGTCCGATAACCTGCAGCCGGCGCGCCGAACAGGCAACGGGAATGAGCGCGCAACGCGCACTCTTGCCTTGAGCCCGCCGGGGAAAGGGACTACAGTTTCGGTTTGGTCTTCAAGAACTGCAGTCAAACAGCTCCACCATGAGTGAAACAACCCTACCCACCCCCCAGAAGAAGAACCCCGCGACGGTAATCGTAACCGTACTGCTCGCCATCGCCATCGTCATCGTCGTTATCGCCGTGAATCTCGGCACCAAGGTTCGCCACCTGAATGTTCAGGTTGCGGAAAACAAAGTCGAGCTGACCCAGGCCCACGACCAAACGGCCAAGCTCCAGACGCAATTGGATGCAGCCACGGCTGGCGCGACCCAGCTCCAAGCCCAACTGGATGCGTCCAAGGCCGGATTGGCCAAGCTGCAGACGCAATTGGATGCAGCCAAGGCTGGATCCGCCAAGCTCCAGACGCAGGCGGATGAGTCCAAGGCCGGATTGGCCAAGCTGCAGGCGCAGCTGGATGAAGCCACGGCTGGATCCGTTAAGCTCCAGACACAATCGGATGAAGCCAAGGCCGGACGCGCCAAGCTCCAGGCGCAGGCGGATGCTTCCAAGGCTGAGTCAGCCCAGTGCCAGGCGCAACTGAAGGACGCCAAGGCTCAAATCGCCGACCTCCAGGCAAAATTGGCCCAGGCTCAAGGCGAGATCGCCAAGCTGCAACCGAAGCCGAAGAGGTAAGCGCCCTCGGCGGCGTGCGGGCGCCTGTTCCGCCTTTTCCTTCGTGGGGCGCTGACTCCCTTCGGCGCCCTTATTGCCTTTCCCCTGAAGGGCGGTGCGCCGTCACCGCCGAATGATTGGCTTTCGGTAACCGCCGTGTTGGGGAGGAGCGGTTCGGTCGCCATGGGGCCAACGTTGGCCCCATGAAGTCCATTCTGTCCACCTCGTCCATTACTCCGGCGTGGGTGGCGCCGACAGCACGGCGACCTCCAAGCCTTAAAGCTTACCGCTTCAGCGGAAACCTAGGCTTCCGATCGCGCGAGCCAGCCGCCAGTCGAACTGGTAGTCAGTCGCCGCGTAAACGTGGACGGACACGATGAGCCAGAATACGATCTGGTACGAGAGCTTGGAGCATTTGTGCCGCAACCGGCGTTGGGCCAGAAACGCCCCTGGCCAGCCGCCGGCGAATTCGAGGCCATGGAGCAGCTTTTCGGACGCCCGCCAGTCCGGGACCTTTTCTTGAGCGCTATCCTTGTCCGCGCCGTAAACGGCATAGGTGACAAGCGAGATCACAATTCCGTAGGCCAACAGCCACCGGAAATCGATGAATGCCGACAGCCGGTGCAGGGCGAGGCCGGGCGAGATAAGTAGTGCGAGGAGGAAAATCAGATGCCAGGGCCGGAGGCGGCTCTCATCACTTCGATCATCGACGCCCTTGGCCGTTTGCCTGGAAGCCATATCCACAGGAGGCACCAAAAGCGCCGGCCGGGCGAACCTGAAAACCATGCCGGAGAGAAGTCAGAAAGCGGAAAGCTTATCGCTTAAGGCTTCTTCTCCCACATGTCCGTCACGGCGCCGTCGGAGGCGGAGGCGACGAGCCGGGCGTACTTGGCGAGCACGCCGCGGGTCTCCCGTGACGGCTTGGGTTTCCACGCCTTGCGGCGCGCCTTCAGCTCCTTGGGCGGCAGATCGAGGGTGATCACATGCTTCCCGGCGTCGATCGTGATGGGGTCGCCGTTCTTGATCACAGCGATCAGGCCGCCGGTTGCGGCTTCGGGCGTGATGTGTCCGACGACGAAGCCATGGCTGCCGCCGGAGAAGCGTCCGTCGGTGATCAGCGCGACCTCCTTGCCGAGCCCTTTGCCCATCACGGCGCTGGTGGGCGCCAGCATCTCGCGCATGCCGGGTCCGCCGACCGGGCCTTCGTTGCGAATAACGATGACATGGCCGGCCTTGACGCGGCCGTCGAGGATGGCCTTGAGCGCGGTTTCCTCGGACTCGAACACAATCGCCTTGCCGGAGAAACGCAGCCCTTCCTTGCCCGTGAGCTTTGCGACGGCGCCTTCGGTGGCGAGATTGCCATAAAGGATGCAGATGTGGCTGTCCGCCTTGATCGGACTGGACAGCGGGCGGACGACATCCTGGTCGGCCGGGTAGGGTTTCACGTCACGCAGATTCTCGGCCACGGTCCGGCCGGTGACGGTCAGGCACTCACCGTGCAGCAGGCCGGCGTCGAGCAGCATCTTCATGAGCGGCGTGAGTCCGCCGATGCGGGAAAGGTGGGCCATGCCGTATTTGCCGGAGGGCTTGAGATCGGCGAGCACGGGGACGCGTCGGCCGATGCGCGTGAAGTCGTCGATCGTGAGCTTGACGCTCGCGGTGTGCGCGATGGCGAGAAGATGGAGGACGGCGTTGGTGGAGCCGCCGAGGGCGATCACCACGGTGATGGCGTTCTCGAACGCCTTTCGGGTGATGATGTCACGCGGGCGGATCCCCGCCTTGGCCAGTGCCAGAACGGCTCCACCCGCCCGGCGGCAGTCGAGCTTCTTCTCCTCGCTGATGGCGATCTGGGTGGAGCTGTTGGGCAGGCTCATGCCGAGCGCCTCGATCGCGGACGCCATGGTGTTGGCGGTGTACATGCCGCCGCAGGAACCGGGGCCGGGGATGGAGCAGGTTTCAATCGTCTTCAGCCCCTCCGCATCCAGCTTGCCGGCCGCGTGCTGGCCGACTGCTTCGAACACGGAAACGATGTCGCAGTCCTGGTGCGTCGCGGGATGCATTCCCGGCAGAATCGTGCCACCGTAGACGAAAACCGACGGCCGGTTGAGCCGTGCCATGGCCATCACGCAGCCAGGCATGTTCTTGTCGCAGCCGCCGATGGCGACGAGTCCGTCGAAGCCCTCGGCGCCGCAGACGGTCTCGATCGAATCGGCGATGACCTCGCGCGACACGAGCGAGTAGCGCATGCCGAGCGTGCCCATGCTGATGCCGTCCGCCACGGTGATCGTGCCGAAGATGATGGATTT
>DASRKV010000215.1:0-3752 GCA_035648795.1 Opitutaceae bacterium | reverse complement strand
TTCCGCGCACGGTTATCTTCTCCATCAGTTTCTTTCGCCGCTGAGCAATCACCGCACGGACCGGTATGGCGGCTCGTTCGAAAACCGCTGCCGGCCGCTGCTGGAGGTGGTCGACGCGGTGCGGGCGGTCTGGCCCGCGCGCTTGCCTCTGTGGGTGCGCGTGTCCGCCACGGATTGGGCGGAGGCGGGAGGATGGGACCTGCCGCAGACCATCGCCCTGGCTGCGATCCTCAAGCAGCGCGGCGTCGACCTGCTCGACTGCTCCTCGGGCGGAACGCTGCCGCAGGCGAAGATCCCGGCCGGACCCGGATTCCAGGTTCCCTTTGCGGAAGCCGTACGCCGCGAGACGGGCCTGGCCACCGGCGCGGTGGGGCTCATCACGCAGCCGGACCAGGCCGAGAAAATCGTCGCGGCCGGACGGGCGGATGTGGTCCTGCTCGGGCGTGAGTTTCTGCGCGATCCGTACTGGCCGATGCACGCCGCCCGGGCTCTCGGTGCGACGTTTGCCGGCCCCGTGCAATATCGCCGCGCCAAGGACTGACATGGACGCAGCCAATCTCAAATCCAAAGTCCGCACCGTGCGGGACTGGCCCAAACCGGGCGTGAATTTTCGCGATGTCACCACGCTTTTTCAGGATCCCGAAGCGTTTCGGACCACCATTGACGCGCTGGCCGGGACCATCGGGCCGCTGCAACCGGATGTCGTGGCGGCGGTGGACGCCCGCGGGTTCATTCTGGGCGGGGCGCTGGCCTACAAGCTCGGCCGGCCGTTCGTGCTGGTGCGGAAAAAGGGCAAGCTCCCGTACAAGACCGTCACCGAAGATTACGCGCTGGAGTATGGCACCGCGACGATTGAAGTGCATGCCGACGCCTGCCGTCCCGGCGATCGGGTCGTCATCGTCGACGATCTGATCGCGACGGGGGGCACCTTGCTGGCGGCGACGCGGCTGTTCCGCGCCTTGCGGGGCGAGGTCGTCGGCGTGGTGGCGGTCATCGACCTGCCCGGGTTGGGCGGCTCGCGGCGGCTGGCGGAAAACGGTCTGGCGGTGCGGACGCTGGTGGCGTTCTCGGAGCAGGAATAGCCGCGCTGAGGGTCAAGTCCTCTGCCGATGGATAAGCGGGAATGGCCCTGGGCCACGCCGTCGACGATTTCGTCATCGCCGTGAAGAGGGGCGCCCTGCGGTCCGACGCAAGCAACGCGCCCGATCGCGCAGCCGCAAAGGGTGCTCCCGCGGCGGCGGTGTCATCGCCCGTCTGGCAGCAGAAAGTCCGGGATTGGTTTCAGAGCTGGGCCGAACTGGGCTGGTTCTACCAGCCGTGAGCTCATGGCCCGTGCAGCTTCGATCCACCTGCGAGAAATTCGAGAAACCCGCAGACTGCCTGCAGTCCCCTCTCTTGCCCGCGCTCCGGCTTTATGGGGGAGGAAAGTTCTTGTTGGTTGGGTTGGTCGTTCTGGCGTTCGGACCGGGGGAAATCCGGGTCGATGACCTGCGGCAGCGTCGCGGTGAGACGCGGATCACCGCGCAGGGGATCACCGCCAGGAGCCCTCGATAAAAACGTATTTGCCGTTGCGGGCTTCCCAGCGCGGCTCCACCCACACAGCGCCGTGCCTTGGCGGCTTGGCCCAGCGGCCCGCCTCCCACACGTAGCCCCGGTTCGTGTAGCGCCAGTGACCTTTGATCCAGACGTGCTGCGGCGAGGGGCGTGCGGCGATGACTTCAACCCGCAGCGGGGGCGGTGCCTCCTGGACGACGATCGTCCCCTGGACTTCGGGCGCAGGCGCGACGACGGCCACCTCCCGGCGAGGATGGGGTTCGCGGGAGACCACACAGCCGGCGAACATCAACGCGCTCGTGGCCAGCGCGGTGGCGAGAAGGAGTTTCGGCAATCCTGAAGCGGAGAAGGAGTCGGAGTTCATGGAAGGTTAGACGCGGAATATCGTCGGCGGTTGCAGCGGCAGCACGAAAACGACCCCATCCGGCCGTCGCCTACAGCTCAGCCACACCCCGCGCCCGCGGCGACGAGGCAGAGCGGTCATCTCCTGCCGACGGTCAGTGAGGACGGGCAGTTCACGGGATCGGGCGCAGGAGCCGATCGGTCCGCGGACGGGCGAAATGGGCCAGATCGAGGGAAGCGATGAGGGTGGTCGCCCGGCCGATGATGCGGCGGCGCGGCACGCAGCCGAAATAGCGCGAGTCGCGGCTATCATCGCGATTGTCACCCATCATGAAATAACATCCGGGCGGCACGCGGATCGGCCCAAAGGTCCGCAAAGCCGGCCGGGCCGGCAGGATCCGCACCGGATGCGGCCGGCCGGCCAGTTCCTCTTCAGCAAGGAGGGCGGCGCGCCGCGAATCGGGGTCGGCGATTCCCGCTGGCAGCGGCGCATAGGCGAGCGGGAGTCCGTTGATGTAAAGCCGGTCGTCGCGGGATTCCACGACTTCGCCCGGCAGGCCGATGACACGCTTGACCAGGCGAAGTCCGTCGGCGGGTGAGTAGAACACCGCCACATCGCCGCGTCGGGGGTCACCCCATTCGGCCAGGTGCCGCGTGGTGAACGGCACCTTCAGATCGTAGGCGAGCTTGTTCACCCACACGAGGTCGCCCGGCAGAAGCGAGGGAATCATCGAGCCGGACGGGATGTAATTCCACTCGGCGAGCGAGGATTTGAGCGGAAACACGATGGCCGCGGCGATGATCAGGGGCCGCAGCCATTTGCGCCAGAGCGAGAAGGCGAAACGCTGGAGCTGAAGTTTCATCTGGTGAAATCCGAACAAAGATCGGACAACGCGACGATTGTTTCCCGCCCGGCCGGAGCCGGCCAGCCATCATGGCTGCGTTTTGCGCAGGGTGATGGTGCCGTTCATCGTCGCGATCTGAATTTCGGGGCCGCCGCCATTGAGCGTGCCGCTGACAACCTTGCCACCGGAGATGGAGGGCAGCACGGGAGGATGGGGCGGCAGGGGAGGCCGCGGAGCAACGGGTGCGCCCTGGGCTTCCGCCACGCCTTCGCGCGCGGCTTCGGCAGCCTCGCGGGCCGCGTTGGCCGCCTCCCGCGCCGCCTCCAGCCCCGCCTGCGTGGCTTCGCGGACCACGTCGCGGATGTCGTCGTGCCAATCGGAGTCATCCGGATGGCCAGGGGCGCGATGCATCGAGTGGCTGTGAATCACGAGCCGGCCGCGCGCCGCCTCGGTCTTGGTGATCAGCGCCTTCTCGTCGAAGTCGGTCAGCACGGCGCCGTTCTGCGTGCGCAGGCGCACGTTGGCCTTCGTGTCGGCGGGGATCCGCACCTCGACGGCTCCGTTCATCGACGTGAAGGAAAGCGGCTTGCCGTCGGCCACCTTGACGAACGTCGCATGGATTTCGCCGTTCATCGTCTCGACCAGGGCCGAGCCGGCGATCCGGTCGAGCGTGACCTCGCCATTGAGGCTGCGAATGTCGGCGTCGCCCTCGATATTCTTGACGTCGACGCGGCCGCCAAAGGTGTTCTCGACGACGACGGACGTGTTGCGGGGCGTGGTGATGGCGAGGGTGGCGCCGGCGGACGGATCCGGACTGTCGCCGCCCAATTCGATCGTGATCACGTTGTCTTTTTCCGTCGCCGTATAGGTCGTTTCGGAGTCGAGACGGCGGAGCCCGTCGGAATCCTTCGGCGCCGGCTGCTGCTTGTTCTTGATGTTGGAGACAATGGTCACCTCGGGAGTGTCAGCACCCGTGACCGCGATATCGCCCCACATGACCCGCAGCCGGAG
>DASRKV010000214.1:0-5779 GCA_035648795.1 Opitutaceae bacterium | reverse complement strand
GAACAAGGCTGGTGGTGTATTGTGACGGCCCCGATTGTGATGCGGCGCAATCGGCCGCCCGGCGTTTGCGGCGCGAGTTGGGCCTTGAGGATATTGTGGTATTGAAAGGAGGTTGGAGCGCATGGAGCGAAGCGCGGAAGCAAGGGCGGTAATGGGAATGATCGGGCGAATCATTCTTGCCGCGGTTTTCATTTACGCCGGCGCCGTCAAGGCGCTCGATCCGGCGGCCTTCGCCGACGCCATCGACGGCTACCGGCTGTTGCCGTATCCAGCCGTGACGGTGCTGGCGCTCTATCTGCCGTGGCTCGAAATCGCGGGCGGTGTGGGCGTGCTCTTATCCCGCATCCGGCTTGGGGCGCTGACGTTGCTCTTCTTCCTATGCCTGGTTTTCGGGATCGCGGTCGCCTCGGCCTGGATCCGCCATCTTGACATCGCCTGCGGATGTTTCGGCGATGGTACAATCGGCGCGGCGGCCTTGCGCGGCAGTCTGTTCCGCAGCATCCTGCTCGCCCTGCTCGCCGGGGCGTTGCTCTGGGTGGAGGAGGCGCGGTGCGCCGGCCCGGATATTTCACGGTCCCGGCCGTTGTCCCACCGGTGATCCCGCCTCCCGGAGCGGTGTCGTCGAGTATCGCAGGATAGACGGGCTGATGAAGGCACGAAAGCTTTGCCTCCGGCGCCGGGAACCCTTTGATGAAATCACCGCCGATGACCGGCATTCGCGGCGCGAACTGAATCACCACCTTTGAATACGCTCGACCGGCACATTCTCCGCGAGTGGCTCAAGACCCTCGGCCTCGTCCTCACGGCGACGCTGGGTTTGCTGCTGTTGCAGGAGATGTACGACAATTTCCGCGACCTGATGGACGATGGCGCCACCGGCCTCGATGTCGCCGTTTACTACGCCGTGCGCATGCCGAGTTACCTCACCGTGGTGCTGCCGCTGGCCCTGTTGATTTCACTGCTGTACAGCCTGGGCCAGTTGCACCGGAACAACGAATTCACGGCCATGCGCGCGGTCGGCCTGAGTCTTTTCCGTCTCACGCGCGGCATTTGGGTGATCGGCGTGCTCTGCTGCGGTCTCATGTGGTTGTGCAATGCGAGCGTGGTGCCCTGGTCGGTCGAGGAATCCCGCCGGATCAAGGACAGCCTGGAATTCCGCCACCAGGCGCGGATGGACGGAGCGGAAAGCGCGGGTCTGGTGAAAAGCGTGACCTTCGACAACCGGCCCGACGGCCGTCTGTGGTTCATCAACCGTTACAGCCGGTTCACCGGCCGGGCCTACGGCGTCACGGTTTCAATTCTCGATGCCCGGCGCCGCGAGGTAACCCGTTATCTGGCGCGCGAAGCGGAATACCATCTGGCGACGCGCACGTGGACATTTCGCGACGGAAGCCAGGTCGATTTTGACGTCGAGACGGGTGAGATGGTGCAACCGACCGCGTTCGCGGAGCGGGATTTTCCCGACTTTCACGAGAATCCGCAATTGATGCTGCTGATTGACCGCAATCCGATCGACCTTTCATTCCGCGAATTGCGGCAGCTCATTGACTATCTGGTCTCCGACGGGAGCCCGAAGGTCACCAAGTACGCCTTGCGCTATTACAGCCTCATCGCCGACACGCTGGGCTGCTTGATCGTCATCGGGATCGCCATCCCCTTTGCGGTGTCGGGTGTCCGCGTGAGTCCGGTGGTGGGGGTTTCAAAATCACTGGGGCTCTTCTTCCTCTATTATCTGCTCACCAGCCTGGCGAACACGATTGGAGGACGCGAACTGCTCACCCCGGAGGCGGCGGCCTGGTTGCCAAATCTGATCATGGCCGGCGTGGCGGGCTGGTGTCTCATCCGCATGCGATGAGCCGGAGCGGGTCGTGGCGGCATTCACCGGATGCCGCATTGGTCGATCCTTATCCGCTCCCTTTTCGCAGACCCTGGATTTGTTGCAGCCGACAGGTCGGGGCGTTGCCGCCGCCGCTCGGCGTGGGGCCACCTCAGGGACAAACGGAGGTGCCTACCGGAGGAATTCCAGCTGCTCGATGCGGTGCCAGTTGAAGAAAATGATGATGCCCCATACCACGACACAGTTCACATAGCCCAGGAAAACCGCCGCGCTGGCCATGTCTTTCGCCCGCTTCGCCATCGGATGGTGCGCGGTAGAAATGTAGTCGATCGTCCATGCGATTGCGGAATGGAGCAGTTCGACGATGATGCCGTGGTCTTGGGCGACCTCACCCGGCGGGGAGCGGCGGCCGGGCCGTGCGTCCAAGGGTATGGCGCATGCCGATGGCACTGCAGACGAAATCAATGACGTCCTCGCGATAACCGATGAACTCGAGCACGCGCGACAAGAACCGCCGCTTCGTCGCAGTGTCGAGGTTCATGATCGCCCAGTAGTGCGTGTCCGGAATCTGTCGGGCTTGATTGTGGCGACACTGATCGACGATCTCCTTCCGGGACAATCCGAGGTAACGACGGCCGCTCGGGCTGCCGGATAACGAGAGGATGAATTCGTTGAACTCCGAGGCATACTTGGCGGCGATCCAGCCGAAAATTGCCAGGTACTTGTCGGCGTCGGTGAATTTGGTGCGGAATTCGGCACCCAAGAGGTATCCGATCAGCGGCTCATTGGTTGCGGGCGGCGCGACGCCGACGTTGAGGAGGACGGCAAGCACGTCATTCGGGCTTTGGTGAAAATCGGTCGTCAGTCTCTTGAGCGTGTCATAAACTTCCTCACTGATCTCGATTTTTTTCATCTCGACAGGTTGAACCGGTTTAAAGTGTTTGGCAAGCTGGAGATGGCTCCGACTGCTTTTCTCGGGCGATCGGATCACAACTTCGGCCGATCCCGTTTGCCCGCGCGCCGGACTTCTCCAATGTGGAGTGCGTACGATCCGTTGAACACGATGAACGACGAAAACTCCCATCTTCCCAAGTACAACTGGCCCTTGATCTGCGGTGGCATCGCCGTCGCCATCCTGGTCGCTGGCCTGGCTCTCGGCCTGATCGCGATGTACGTCGCCAACTTCAACCTGCTCGAGTGGATGGAATAGCCGTCACGACCAATTGTAATTGAAACTGACACTGATCCGCTCGTCATTGGCCGGATTGGCGGTGACCTCGTGGCGCAGCCAGCTTTCGAACAGAATCACCCGGCCCGCCTCAGCCGGGTAGGTGACGAACTGCCGATTGCCAGGTCGTGCGTCCGTGCGCCGCGGCGGCGCCGCCATGAAACGATCCAGGCGCGGATCTTCGAACTTCAGTCCGGAACAACCGGGCGGCGTGCGCACGTAGTAGGTGCCGCTGATAAATGACAATGGGTGCAAATGAAGGCTGTGCGCCGCGTTTTCGGGCATGATGTTCACCCAGCAGTCGGTCATGAAAACCTTGCGCGCGCGCAAGTCCAAGTCGAGCTGGCGGGCAAACCGGCGGACATGCACCCGGAGTTTCTTTTCCAGGGCAGCGAAGGTTGAGGACATCCGGTGAAGCTGCGCCATCGACGCATAGCTCGTGAATCCGCCCGGATATTGTTTGCTCGACCAGCGGCGGCCGGCCGCGTCGTGGTCGCGGATACGGTGGCATTCCTCCGCCAGTTCTTCGTCAAGGCGGGCAAGTCCGGTCGGCTGCAGCCGTTCGGAATAAATGAGCGTGGAGAACCAGGCGCGCGTCGACATGGCAGAACAAATAGAAGGACCTCCGGCAGCAGGGAAGTCGAATAGGGCGGCAGCTTTCCGGACGGTGCGTCCTCCAAGCTGCTACAGCCTGAATTCCCGCTTCAGGGTGTGTACCGCGCCGCCCGGCCGAAGTTCACTGGCGCAAAGGTGGAAGGCCTCCGCTCGAAACGGCGCGCCTTCGAAGTCGCGGTGGCGCTTGAGAAACTCGATGGCTGCGCCGGGAGCCGCATCGTTCTTGACGCGGCCCAGGGTGACGTGCGGGTGGAATAGCCGCACATCGACAGGAAGCCCTGTTGCGAGCAGGGCGTCGTCGATTTGCTGGCGCAGTTGGTTGAGTCGCGGATGGCCGTGGCCGACTCCAACCCAGATTATCCGGGCGGCTCCACGCGGCGGAAAGGCACCGACGCTGCTCAACGAAAGCAAAAAAGGTTCAACCCTGACGCGCTCGAGCGCCGCCGCGATGGGATCAAAGCGTTCGGCATCGACGGCGCCGAGAAACCGGAGCGTCAGATGTAACTGCTCGGGCCGAGTCCAGACGATGCTGCGCAGCGGATCAAACAAACCCATGAGTTGGTTGCGCAGGGGTACCGGCAATGGAATCGCAATGAAGAGGCGCTCGGCAGGCATGACAACGCCATGAGCAAAATCGATGGCTGCGCTTGGCTGCACGTCGAAAATGGCGGATTCAGGCGGATCGGGGACGGTTAAAAGCAAAAATATGGCGTTATGTTATGGCCGTGCTGTTCGGGAATGCTCAATTAATGTAAATAACTGGCGATAAATGCAACATTCCGATGCGGAATAGTTTGGTGCACCGGTCCAGAATTTCAGGCGATTCACTGCAGATTCGGCGGCAAAATAGTCAGAATCAGCAGCCTAATTAGCCAAATCTGCCGGACAATGAAGCATTCAGCATCTGGCAGAAGAAGATAGGTTCCGGAACATCATGAGAATTGAGCAGCTCGAGCCTGCCGTTCTGGAAGAAACGCAACACGTCGCTTCCGAGCTTTTTCCTTGGGAACATGAGCACTATACGGCGCTCTGCGCCGCGCTTTTTCCGGAGGCCCACGCCGAGTTTTTGAATTCGCGGCGGTTGAACGCTGCTCGATTCTGGGTTGCGCGTTTTGAGGGGCGCGTGGCCGGGCTTGCGGGACTGTACTACTACCGCGGAATGCCGTCCGACGCCTGGCTTTCATGGTACGGCCTGACGCCAGTCGCACGCGGCCGCGGGAATGGAGGGCGTTTGCTCGATTGGGTTATCCGGACAGCCCGCGACGAAGGGCGGACCGTCCTCCGGCTTTGGACGACGGTTGAGGACGAGTACCGGCTCGCGATCCAGCTTTACGAGAAACGTGGATTTACGGCAGAGGAATATCCGCCGCTTCCTGGCGAAACGTGGCGGACCATCGTCATGTCTCTCGGTTTGACGGGCGCGACACCCATCCCTTGGCTCTCGCTCGCCGATCGCCCGGAGCTTTGCGGACGCGTGGCGCCGCTGGCGGCCGAGAAGGTGGCTTAGGAAATTGCGGGCGGAGCTCGCCCAACGCACCGGCAAGGAGACGCGCGTCGTCGTCCTCGGCCAGCTGCAGCGAGGCGGCGGTCCGACGACATTTGACCGTTTGCTGTGCACTCTTTTCGGCGCGCGCGCCGTCAGACTCGTGCAAGAGGGCAAGTTCGGTTATATGGTCGCGTTGCGCGCGCCCGGCACGGTCGCCGTGAAGATCACGGCCGCCATCGGCCGCCTGCGTACGGTGCCAGTCGCCGGGGACATTGTGCAGACAGTGCGCATGCTGGGGATCAGCTTCGGCGACGAATAGCAATCTATTTGCACTTGTCATGTCACTTTTAGTGGGCTACGTTAAATAACATCATCCTATCATCCATGAATCCTCCTATGAAAAAAGATGTTCGCTCGGCAAAGGGCTTCACCCTTGTCGAAATCATGATTGTCGTGGTCATTATTGGCCTGCTGGCTGCGATGGCCATTCCCGCCTTCCAGAAGGTGCGGGCCAGTTCGCAAGACAAGACGGTGATGAACAACATGCGCCAGCTCGGCGCGGCCGCTGACCAGTATTTCCTGGAATTCGGCACGTCCTCGGCAGGCATCACCT
>DASRKV010000213.1:0-6278 GCA_035648795.1 Opitutaceae bacterium | reverse complement strand
GACAAGCCGCCGGTCTTCGACAGTCACGATCAGATTGCGCTTTGCTTCGAGGTGCTCGCCGGCGTGATGGCGAACCTGAACGTGAACACCACGCGCTGCGCGTCCGCGGTGGCCGACCCCGCGTTGCTGGCGACGGATCTCGCGGAATACCTCGTCAGCAAAGGGGTGCCGTTTCGCGAGGCGCATCACGCGGTGGGCGCCGTGGTCCGCCTGGCGGAGGTGAATTCGGTCGACCTCGATGCGCTGACGCTCGGGCAGGTGCAGTCGGTACACGCGGCGTTTGCGGCCGACTGGATTAAGGTGTTCGACCTCCGGCGCGCCATGGAAGCGCGATCCGGGCCGGGGATGCCGGGACCGGCACAGGTGCGCCGGCAGTTGGGGCGCTGGCGCAAGATCCTGGCCGGCTGAGTTCCCGCATGTCCACGATTCGCATCCTGTCTGACCGGGTGGCCAACCAGATCGCCGCGGGCGAGGTCATCGAACGGCCCGCCGCCGTGGTCAAAGAATTGGTCGAGAACAGCCTCGATGCCGGCGCCACGCGGATTGAGGTGGAGTTTCGCCTGGGGGGCCGCGCCTACATCCGGGTGGAGGACAACGGCGGCGGCATGACCCGCGACGATGCGCTGCTGTCGCTCGAGCGGCACGCGACGAGCAAGATCGCCGAAACAGCGGACCTCGACCGGCTCGCCACGTTTGGGTTTCGGGGCGAGGCCCTCCCGTCCATCGCGAGCGTGGCGCGATTTGAACTGCAGACGCTGTCCGCCGGGGAGGAGGCGGGCACGGAGATTCTCATCAACGGCGGCAAGTTTGTGCACGTGCGGGATTGCGGCCGGCCGGCGGGCACGCGGATCGTCGTCTCGCAGTTGTTCAATTCCGTGCCGGCCCGGCGGAAATTTCTCAAGAGCGACGCCACGGAGAGCGCCCACATCATCCATTGTGTTCGGCTCTATGCGCTGTCCTGTCCGCAGGCGGCCTTCACGCTGATCGAGGACGGCCGGGCGATCTTCCGCTCGCCGGAATGCAAGACGACGGCGGAACGGGTGGCGGAGATCTTCGGCCGCCAGATGGCGGATGCGATGCTTCCCCTCGAAGCGACGGACGCGGGGCTGGCCGTGCGCGGGTTGATCAGCCGGCCGGGGGTGGGACGGGCCACGCGCCACGAAATGATCACCTACGTGAACCGCCGGCCGGTGGACAGCCGGACGCTCAGCTATGCGCTGATCGAGAGCTATCATGATTTGCTGACGAAGGGACGTTATCCGCTGGCTTTTCTCTTCCTCGAACTTGATCCCGCGGCGGTCGACGTGAACGTGCATCCGGCGAAACGCGAAGTGCGTTTTCGAAACGAGACGCAGGTGCGCGCGTTCGTCATCCGGGCGGTGCTGGATCGCCTGCGGGAGTTGGGGGCCACGGTCCAGGCCATCGCGCCGGCGCCGGCCGGCGAAGCTCCGCGCGCGTGGGCGCCGGCGGGGGTCGCGGTGGCGGCGGGCACGCCGCCGGAATCCCGCATGGCGGCGCCGTTTCCGGCCTACCGGCCGCCTCCGGCCGCGCCGGTTCCGGTGGTGCCGGCCGCGACCGCGGCCACGTTCGAGACCGTCGCGCGCAGCGCCGCGCCCCGGGCGAAGACCGCCTGGCGTTACGTGGGCCTGGCCCACGGCGTCTATGCGCTTTTCGAGACCGATGCCGGCGTGGTGCTGCTCGACCGGCGCGCGGCGCACGAGCGCGTTTGGTACGAGCGTCTCCGCGACCAGTTTGCCACCGCGCGCGTGGCGACCCAGCGGCTGTTGCTGCCGGTGCCGGTGGAGCTCGATGCGATCACGACCGCGCTGCTGCTCGACCGGCTGGATTTCCTGCACGGCCACGGCTTCGAGATCGTCGAGTTTGGCCGCAACTTCTTCCGCGTCGTAGGCGTGCCCGAGTGGATGGACCCCGCCGACGCCGAGGCGTTTCTGCGCGATCTGCTGGGCGCCCTGCGCGAAGGGCTGCTGACGGCAAAGGATCTCGATCTGGCGCGCGACGAACTGGCGCGGCTGGCCGCGCTGCGGGCGGTGCGCCTCCCGGAGGGCACCAGCGAGGCGGAAATGCAGTCGCTGGTCGCACAACTCTTCTCCTGCCGGCAGCCATTGACCAATCCCACTGGCAAGCCGACCTATATTGAGCTAGGTTACAGCGAGTTGGCGCGGCGTTTCCAAAGGTAACTCCGGGCCACGCTGGCGGGCCGGTTGTTGGCACGAGGCTCGCTGATGGGATCCTTGTTTCCACCCATGCCCACCGTCACGACACCCAAACCGAAAAGCACTTCCGTCTCCAAATCCCGTCCGGCCGTTGCCGTCGCCGGCCCCGAATCGGCCGCGATCAAGCAGGCCATTCTGCGTCACCTGAAGCATACGCTGGCGCGGGATCCCGGCACGGCCACGGTGCGCGACTGGTGGATCTCCACGGCGATGGCGGTGCGGGATAACATCCTCTCGCGGTTCCTGGTCACGCAGGGGGTGCACAACGAGGGGAACGTGCGCCGGGTCTACTACTTCTCGCTCGAGTATCTCATGGGCCGCCTGCTGGAGGCCAATCTCCATAACACCGGCCTGTACGAGACCGTCGTCGCGGCGGTGCGTGATCTCGGCCTGGATTTCGCGACGTTGCGCGACGCCGAGGAAGACATGGGGTTGGGGAACGGCGGCCTCGGCCGCCTCGCGGCCTGCTTTCTCGATTCGCTCGCCACGCACGACTATCCGGCCATCGGCTACGGCATCCATTATGAATACGGCCTGTTCAAGCAGGAGTTCGTCAACGGCCAGCAGGTGGAGCACCCGGACAACTGGATCATCTTCGGCGATCCGTGGGAGATCGTCCGCCCCGAATACACGCAGCGGGTCCAGCTTTACGGCCAGGTGGAGCAGGTCTTCGACGAGGTCGGCAAATCGCGACCGCGCTGGGTCGGAACGAAGACGGTGCTCGGGGTGCCCTACGACATTCCCATCGCCGGCTACGGCACCAAGACCGTGAATTTCCTCCGTCTCTGGGCGTCCAAGTCCACGGAGGAGTTCGATCTCGCGACCTTCAATCAGGGCGGTTACGTCGAAGCGGTGCGCGAGAAGGCGGTGGGAGAGAGCATCTCGAAGGTTCTGTACCCGAACGACAAGACCGAGAACGGGAAGGAGCTGCGCCTGGTGCAGCAGTATTTCTTCGTCACCTGCTCGTTGCGGGACATCATCCGCCGCCACCGCAAACGGCCGGGAAATTCGTGGGACAACTTCGCGGACAAGGTGGCCATCCAGCTCAACGACACGCATCCGGCCATCGCCATCGTGGAGTTGTTGCGCATTCTGGTCGACGAGGACAATCTGCCGTGGGAGCAGGCCTGGCAGATCGTCACGCGCACGTTCAGTTACACCAATCACACGCTGCTGCCGGAAGCGCTGGAACGGTGGAGTGTGCCGCTTTTTCAGCGCGTCCTGCCGCGCCATCTCCAGATCATCTATGACATCAATGCGCAATTGATGGCGGCCTGCGAGCGGCAGTGGCCGGGGGACAACGAAAAAAAACGGGCGTGTTCCTTGATCGAGGAGAACGGGGACAAGATGGTGCGCATGTCGTACCTCTCCGTGATGGGCTCGCACACGGTCAACGGCGTCGCCGCGCTGCATACGGAGCTGCTGCGGCGCAATCTCTTCCCGGAATTCGACGCGCTTTTTCCGGGCAAATTCAACAACAAGACCAACGGCATCACGCCGCGCCGGTGGCTGCTCCAGTGCAATCCGCGCCTGGCGCGGCTGGTCACGGACCGGCTGGGCCCGGCGTGGGTGCGCGATCTCGATCAACTCCGCCGGCTGGAAAAGTGGGCGGACGACGCGGGATTCCAGCGGGAATTCATGGCGATCAAGCGCGTCAACAAACAGGAGCTGGCGGCGGTGATCCGCGCCGAATGCGGCGGATTGGAAATCTCGCCGGAGGCGATTTTCGACGTGCAGATCAAGCGGCTGCACGAATACAAGCGCCAGCATCTGAACCTGCTGCACATCCTCGCGCTCTACCGGCGCATGCTGCAGAATCCGGCGCAGGAGATCGTCCCGCGCGTGTTCATTTTCGCCGCCAAGGCCGCGCCGGGCTACGACGTGGCGAAGAACATCATCAAGGCCATCAACGCGGTCGGCGCCTGCATCAACGCGGACGCCCGGATCAACGGCCGGCTGAAGGTGGTGTTCCTGCCCAACTACCGCGTTTCGCTGGCGGAGAAGATCATTCCCGCCGCCGACGTCTCCGAGCAGATCTCAACCGCCGGCAAGGAAGCCTCGGGCACGGGAAACATGAAGCTCGCCCTGAATGGCGCGCTGACCGTCGGCACCCTCGACGGAGCCAACGTGGAAATCCGGGAAGAGGTGGGGGAGGAGAATATCTTTATCTTCGGCAATACGGTGGAGGAGGTGGAGGCGCTCCGCCGGGCCGGGTACAATCCGTGGGACTGGTATCAGAAGGACGGCGAACTGCGGGCAGTCGTCGACTGGCTGGGCTCGAACTATTTCACCCCGAAGGAACCGCCGGGCATGCTGGCCCCGGTTTCCCACAGCCTGCTCGATGGCGGGGATCCTTTCCTGGTGCTCGCGGATTTCCGCCGCTACAGCGATTGTCAGGCGGCGGTGGACGCCGCCTACCGCGACCGCAAACGTTGGGCGCGCATGGCCATCCTCAACACCGCCCGTGTCGGCCGGTTTTCGAGCGACCGGACGATCCGGGAATACGCCCGTGACATCTGGAAGCTCGATCCGGTGCCGGTCAAGTGAAGCATGGCGAGGCAGTTGAATGTGGGGCGGGATCGCCGGATCCCGCCGATTTGCCGAGGACGGCGGGGTGCGGCGACCCTGCCCTACAAGGCCGCACCGGACAGTCTGCGACGCTGCGCGCGAGAATTGTCCCGACGGCATAATCTTGGCTGGGCTTCGTCGCTGGCCCATGCCATGGTCAATTTTTTCGTGGCGGCTGCGCCGGAAATGTCGGATGACAGGCTGGCGACCCGATTCCTCCCTTGCGCAAAACCCCGAATTTCCCCGTTGGGCCCCGCTGTTTGGCCTGCTGGCTGGCGGCCGTTGGCGGCCTGGTGACAGCCGGGCGGGCGGCCGATCGTCCCGGATGGCTGGTGATCGGCCCTTGGGAAGCGCAGATCGAAGGCAGCCTGGCGGGAACGGATTCCACCCTCCGCGTGGTCGTGCCGAAACTGCGTCTCACGCTTGACCTCGACCAACCGCTGCCGCTGGCGGGCGCCGGGGGATCGGCTCCGGGTGCGGCGGCAGACGCCAGCGCGATGGCGACGCCATCGATCGATTTCCCGCCGATGGTGAAATCGCTGCGGGTGGACGGCGGCGAACTCGTGGTGAAGCGCGGCGGCCAGACCCGGACGGTGAGCTGGCACGCGGAGTTCTCGCAGGTCAGGGCGGGCGTCTGGCAGGGAGCGTTCACCGCCGCGGGCGAGGGAATTGGGCTGACCGCCACGGTCACCTACGAGGCGGACAAACGAACGTGGCGGGTGCCCGCGCTGGCGGCGCAGCTCGATCTGGCCCGGTGGAGTGCACTGGTGCTGGCGGGATTACTGCCGAAAGACGAGGCGTGGACGTGCGCGGGATCGGCCAACCTCGAGGCGGCGATTTCCTGGACTCCCGACGGATTGGATGGCACGGCGGCAGCCAGGATGCACGGGGGGGCGGCGACCAATTCTGACAGCACGATCTCGGCCACGGGGATTGAAGCCGAGATCCGCCTCGTGAGCCTCGCCCGCCTGGCCTCGGAGCCGGCCCAACACATCACGGTGCAGGCGCTGACCGCCGGAAAGATAAGACTGACCGACCTGGCGATCGACGTCACTTTGATCGCCCGGAATCGGATCGCGGTGCAGGTGGCGGCACAGACGTTTGGCGGACGGCTGCGGGTGGAATCCTTTGAATTTGACCCGGCCGTGCCGAACGTGCGACTGGCGCTAGAGATGGACGAGATTGGCGCCCAAGGCCTGTTGGCGCTGTTTCCCGATGCGCCGCAAGGAACGGGCACGCTCGTCGGGCGGGTCCCGTTGAGCTATATAGACGGCCGGGTGGGTTTGGGCGAGGGACGCCTCGGGCTCAAGCGGGGAACGATGGGGCGCATCCGGTTTCACCATCCGGGTCTGTTCACCCAGGCCTGGTCCGCGTGGCTGCCAGGGCGGAAGCTGCTGGGTCAGATCGAGGCCGGCCAGGAGGAGCTGCTGGTCAACGAACTGAGTATCGCGCTGCATCCGGCCGGGTCGGCCGCGG
>DASRKV010000212.1:0-3340 GCA_035648795.1 Opitutaceae bacterium | reverse complement strand
TCACTTCATTCCGCCAGATTCAGTAATACCTCCAGAAGTGATCGGCGGAACATTGGCTTGTCCTCTCGGCCGCCAGTCGCCTGGACCCGCCGCACCGGGTGCGCCAGCAACCGGCATCACCGTGGTCGTTGCCGGCAGCGGTGGCTGGACTGGCAACGCCGCACGCAGAATCGGCCGGCAACTCGCGAGTTGGGCGGTTATCTGGATCGAACATGACATGTCCGACGGCCTTGCCTTCGCCTCGGAGCTGCCGCGGCATTTTGGAGCAGCGAGAATGCTCGTTCAGTGGATCATTCCGCTTTAAGCGCGACAAGGGGGTCGACCTTGGTGGCCCGCCACGCGGGCAGCCAACAGGCGACGAGAGTGACCACGAAAAGGATGACGGAGACGTCGAGCAGTGCGATGGGGTCTGCGCTCGCTAAACGGGGCATCAAGCCGCCGAGGAAGCGGCCGAGGCCATACGCCCCCGCGAGACCGAGCAGGAGTCCGAGAACGGCGAGCCGGATTCCGTGTTGGAGCACGAGGGCCAGCACATCGCCGCGCTGGGCGCCGAGAGCGAGCCGGATTCCGAATTCGCCGGTCCGTTGCGCCACGGTCTGGGAGATCACGCTGTAGAGCCCCACCGCAGCGAGCACCAGACCCAGCAATGCGAAACCGCTCAGAATCTGAGCGACGAGCCGGAGATTGCCTTGCTGTTGATCGATGAATTGGCGCACGGTGGCGACCTGATCGACGGCCAGGTCCGGGTCCACCTCGGCCACGGCGCGCCGCAGGCTTTCCGCGAGCCCGGCCGGCGCCGGGCCGCGCAACACCAGGTTAGCCCACGCCCACGGCTCGTGCACAATCGGTTTGTAGATCTGCAACGTCGTCGACGGTTCCGAGAAGTTTGCCGCCGTATCGACATCGCGGACGACGCCGATAACTTCGGCCCAGGTGATGTAGCCACTGTCGTCGCTTCGGATTCGGCGGCCCAAGGCGCTCTGCCCGGGCCAGAGCTGGCGGGCGAGGGCCTCATTGATGATAATGACGAGAGGGTCGGTCACCTTGATATCGGGTGCAAAACTCCGCCCCTCGACCAACGGAATCCCCATGGTCGCAAAGTAATCGGAGGTGATCATCACGTGGAAGGCGCGAGGACTCTGCGCGGCGGGACCGGTCGCCTGCCCATCGGTGAAGATCGTCCGCTCGCCGGTGTAGTTTTCGAGCGGCAGCGAGCTGCAAAGGGCGGCGTGCTCCACGCCCGGCAAAGACGCGAGGCGGCGTTCGAGCTTGCGAAACAACTCGACACGTTTCGGCTCGGTGTCGAACCGCGACTCGGGCAATGGCAGCCCGGCGGTGAGGACGTGCGCCGTGTCCCACCCGGTCCGACGCTGGAGAAACCGCGTGAAGCCCCGTTGCATGATGCCGGCACCGGCGAGCAACACGAGGGCGAGCGCCACCTGGGCGACGATGAGCCCGTTGCGCATGAGATGGTGACTCCGGCCGGTGGTCGTGCCGCGGGATTGCTGTTTCAGCGCCGCATTCAGGTCCATGCGGGAGGCGAGCCACGCCGGCACGATCCCGAAAAGCACGCCGGTAACGAGCGAGACGGCGATCGTAAGCGCCAGAACGGTGCCGTTGAGGGCAAGATCGAAGTCCGCGGCGCCGCCCGTGAGGAGGTGGTGTTCGAGCAGACCATTGATCCCGAGAGCCACGATCAGGCCCAGAGCGCCGCCGGCGAGAGCGAGCACCGAGCATTCGAAAAGTTGTTGCACGATCAGCCGGCCGCGTGAGGCGCCAAGCGCCGCGCGAATTGCCAGATCGCGCAGCCCGGCGGTCGCGCGGGCGAGCTGCAAATTGGCGAGGTTGGCGCAGGCGATCAGCAGCACGAAGCCGGACAGACCCAGCAGCAGCCAATACATCCGGCTGGCCGTGTCGTCCATCAGGGCCGTCCGCAACGGCAACACGCGATAACGCAGACCGGCATAACTTTGGGGATGCTCCCGCTGCTGGGTCACCGCCAGCGACCCGAGGCCGGCCGCCGTCGTCTCAGCGGTGGCGTCCCGTTTAAGCCGGCCGACGAGCATGAAGGCCCGATAGTCGCGGCTGGTAAGCTGGTCGTGCGTGAAGTTGAGCGGACGCCACAGTGCGGCGCGACCCCAGAGCATCGGATAATCGCAGGTCGCGGGCATCACCCCGATAATGGTCACGGTCTCACCATCAAGATGCAGGGTGCGGCCGAGGATGTCGGGGCGGCCGCCGTAGCGTTGCTGCCACAGGCCGTGGCTGAGAAGCACGACCTGGTTCTTCCCTTGCTGGGTTTCCTCCGCCGTGAAGGGCCGGCCCAACAGCGGATGGATTCCGAAGGTGGCAAACATCTCCGCCGAAGCCGTGATTCCGGCAACGCGTTCGGCGGGACGGCCCGGCTCGGCAACGGAATAATAGACCCGGCTTAGGCTGGTGAGGGATTCGAAGGCGTCGGTCTGGGCCCGGATTTCGCGCTGCTCCGCCTCGGCGAACTCGCGCATCTCGCCCTGTCGCGTGGTCGCCCTGATCTGGACCAGCCGATCCGCCTGCGGGAAGGGCACCGCGTGAAACAGCACGGCATCGATGAGGCTGAACATCGCGGTGTTGACGCCGATGCCGAGGGCCAGGGTCAGAAGCGCGACCGACGTGTAGGCGGGGGAATTGCGGAGCGCGCGGAGAGCGGACATGGGGAAGTTCGAGGATTTTCACGTCTACCGGGTTTCCGGTAAATCACAATCTGCAGGGGCCGGAAAACTGGGCGGGAACCCACTCCCACGAGCGTTTCTTGAAGCCCCTCGACTTTCGTACGGGGCCATCGGGGGCGGGTGGTGGTTTCCTTGGGTGGTGGCTGCGTGTCCATTCGCTGTGCGCTGGTGGCGCGTGCCATAAAGCAATGTTTCCGCCGTTTGGCCCGGAACCACGAAAAATCGACTTAATATCCCGGTAATCGGTCAAGACCACGACAAGTCATAAAAACATTGGCCATCCTAATCAGTCGTAAGTCTTTTACTGTAATTGGCTGCCCAAACGAGGAACCAATCGAATAGTCTGCACAATCTTGGAAGTCATTATCCGACGCCAGCACAGGCAGAATTCGTTGGCGGTCATAAGCCCGTGGAACGACCTGATTTCTGCACAATATGGCCCCCACCCTGCCCTGGCTGCGATCAACCGGTTCCAAATATGGCAGCGAGACTTGGCGTCGGGGCTGAGGCCATCATTCAAGGCGATCGCCCAGCACAAAAGCCTCACGAGCGTCCGGATCTCGCAGATGATAGCATTGTCGCGGCGGTCTCAGCCGGCTCTGGACCGATTACGGGAGATCCTCTCCCAG
>DASRKV010000211.1:0-4777 GCA_035648795.1 Opitutaceae bacterium | reverse complement strand
TTCGTGAAATGTGAGATGACGAACGAACTGTTTGGATTCATGCCCGATTTGCCACGTCAACTGGCAAATCGGTTGTCGGGTCTGTGTATCTCATTCGAGATAAACGAGAAGGCTGGCGTCCCCACGGGGATTCGAACCCCGGTTCTCACCGTGAAAGGGTGGTGTCCTAACCGGGCTAGACGATGGGGACCCGGAGTGCCGAGTCGGGCACCCTAGGGCGCGGGTTCGGTCAGGCAAGGCTTTTTTCCCGGGGGAGCGGAATCTGTAGGAGCAAGCTTGCTCGCGATTTCGTCTCCCGCCAATGGTAGACTTCACCTGCAAGCAGTCTCCTAGAATCTCGGGACGCCAGATGCCAGATCGCCTGCAAGCAGGCTCCTACAAACGCCGCCCATGATTTTCTCCGATATCGCCCGCGCCATCCCCCCGACTGCCGTCACGCAGATCGAAGGCCTCCCCTTCCCCAAGCTCGCTTCCGGCAAGGTGCGCGAGATCTTCGACCTCGGCGACGCCCTGCTGATCGCCGCGACGGACCGGCTCTCGGCCTTCGACGTGATCCTGCCCGACGGAATCCCGGGCAAGGGAATCGTGCTCACGCAAATGAGCCTGTGGTGGTTCGCGCAGACGCGTAAGCTTGTTCCCAATCACCTCCTGCCCGACCAGGCCCGCTTGCTGGCCGGCAAATACGCTCTTTCCCGCGACCTTCAGCTTCGGTGCATGGTGGTGAAGAAGCTGAAGCCATTGCCCATCGAGTGCGTCGTCCGCGGCTATCTCGTCGGCAGCGGCTGGAATTCCTACCAGAAAACCGGCACGGTCTGCGGTCTCCAGTTGCCCGCCGGCCTGCGCCAGGCCGAACGGCTGCCCGACGCGATCTTCACCCCGACCACCAAGGCTCCGAAAGGCCAGCACGACGAGCCGATCGGCGACGCCCAGGGCGCCGCCCGCGTCGGCGCGGCGCTCTACGATCAGGTCAAGTCCGCGAGCCTGGCGCTCTACCGGTATGGTCACGAACGCGCGGCGCAGGGCGGAATGATCCTCGCCGACACGAAGTTCGAATTCGGCACCGACGACTCGGGCCGGCTTTTTCTGATCGACGAGATCCTCACGCCCGATTCCTCGCGCTACTGGCCGAAGGAAAGCTACGCCGTCAACCAATCGCCGCCGAGCTACGACAAGCAGTTCGTGCGCGACCACCTCATCAGCCTGAAATGGGATCAGAAGCCGCCCGCCCCGGCGCTGCCGGCCGAAGTCATCGCGCGCACGCAGGAGAAATACCTCGCCGCGCTGCGGAATCTGCTGGGCTGACGTTCGGACGCGGGCTCGCGTTGTCGGGCGGGGTTTCCGCACCTCGCCGTGTTATTTCCATTCTCCCGCGGCGGGATCGGGTGATCCCGCCCTACACAAACAGAGACGGGCTCGCATTGTCGGGCGGGGGAGCCGCGCCCCCCGCCACCCTACCCGATCAGCGTGCTCCGCCGCGGCGCCACGCTGAGGTGGCGCGCGGCCCGCTGCAACTCGCGGCGCAGCCAATCGACCGCCACCGTGACGGCGCGTTCATTCACCATGGCTCGCGCCGCCGCATAGTTCAGCTTCTTCGACCACACGCCCTGCGGCGAATGCAGCCCGAGGTAAATCGTGCCGCTGGGGTTCGCCTTCGCGGCCCCGCTCGCGCCGGCATATCCCGTGATCGCGAGCCCGTAATCCGCTTCCAGCGTCTCGGCCACGCTGGTGGCCAGCGCGACCGCGCACTCATCGCTCACCGCGCCGTGCTGCTCGATCAGGCTCTCCGGCACGTCGAGAATCTGCATTTTCGCCTCGTTGGCATAACAGACGACCGCCCCGCGGAAGAACTTGGACGAGCCGCAGACATCGGTGAACATGTTGGCGAGCCGGCCGCCGGTGCCCGATTCGGCCACCGCCAGCGTCTTGTCCTGCGCGCGCAGCAGGTTCGCGCTCACCTTGGCAAGCGAATCGTGGCCGTAACACACCAGGTCCTCGCCCAGCAGCGCCGCGCATTCATCGGCGACCGACTGCAGCTCCAGGATCGAGAGCCGGCCGGCCGGCGAACTGAGCCGCACATCGACCCGCCATTGATGCGCACAATACGCCACGCTCAGCGCGTCGCCGCTGCGGTCGAAGATGGGCTGCAGCTTCGTTTCGAGGGAAGATTCGCCGACGCCCGCCGTGCGCAACTGTACGTAGGCCTCCCCCTCCTGGATGAGCCCGAGCCGGGCGAGACGCGGCAGCACCTGCTCGGTGAACAGCGGGTGCAGCTCGTTCGGCGGGCCGGGCAGCATCACCAGCACCTTGCCGTCCTGTTCCACCCAGAGGCCCGGCGCCGTGCCGTTCGCGTTGACCAGCACGTCGCCGCGTTCGAACCGGTAGGCCTGCTTCAAATTGTTCGGCGTCATCTTGAGGCCCAGGCGGACGAAGCGCTCCGCGATGGTCCGCTCGATCTCGGGATCATACACGAGCCTCTGCCCGATCACCTCCGCCACCGCTTCGCGCGTGCGGTCGTCACAAGTCGGGCCGAGGCCGCCGGTGGTGATGACCACGTCGGCGCGCGCCCAACTTGCCCGCAGTTCCGCGGCAATGGCGGACGCTTCGTCGGTGGCGGTGACATTGCGCGCGAGCTCCACGCCGCGGCGGCCGAGTTGCTGGCCGATCCACGTCAAGTGGGTGTTGGGCGTCAGTCCCAGAAGCAGTTCGTTGCCCAGGGTCAGGAGCTCAAAGCGCCGGCTGGGCGCCGCCGGGCCCGGACCAGGGGCCGGATTTGGAGCTGGAGTGCTGCTGTTCGCCATAGATGTTTTGCGGAGCGGCACCATGCTAGTGTATTTTGTGAAAAATGCCAGCCCCCTCCCCACAAGCGTCCCCGGGACCGGAGGATCCGCCAAGCCTCAAGGAGAAGATCCGCCATCTGCCCGACGGACCCGGAGTCTACCTGATGAAGGACCGGCTCGGGCGGATCCTCTACGTCGGCAAAGCCAAGAACCTCAAGCGGCGCGTGTCGTCGTATTTCCAGCCTTCGCGCAATTTCACGCCGCAGCCGAAGATCCGCGCGCTCGTCGACCTGATCGCCAGCTTCGACATCATCGAGGTGCGCTCCGAGCCGGAGGCCCTGCTGCTGGAAGGCCGGCTGATCAAGCAGTACAAGCCGCGCTACAACACCGATTTCACCGACGACAAACGGTTCCTCCTCGTGCGCGTCACCGTCGAAACCGAGATGCCGCGCTTCGTGCTCACCCGCTTGCGCAAGGATGACCGCTCGCGCTACTTCGGACCGTTCGCGTACAGCAGCCTCGTCCGCAAGACGCTCACGGAGATGCGCCGGAAGTTCGGCGTCCTGCTCGGCGACGCGCACCCCGCGAAAATCGCCGAGGGCGTCTACCGGCTCTACGACGACGTGCGCGCCGAGCTCTATGGCCACGCCAACGAGGTGACCGCCCCCGATTACCGCCGCCGCGTCGCGGTCGCGTGCGATTTCCTGGAGGGCAAAAGCCGCCAATGGCTCGGCACGCTCCGGGCCGAGATGCACGCGGCCGCGGCCCGGCAGGAGTTTGAGCACGCCGCGCAGTTGCGCGATGTCGTGCTCGCGCTGGAGGAAACGCTCGCCAAGACGCGCCACTTTGAACGCGCGCCACCGCTGCCGCGAACCGACGAGGTCGCGCCGCGCCTGCTGGCCGAGGCGCTGCAGCTTCCCGCCCCGCCGGTCCACCTCGAGTGCTTCGACATCTCCCATATCTCAGGCACGTTCGTCGTCGCCTCGATGGTGCATTTCACCGCCGGCCGACCGGACAAGGACAATTACCGCCGCTACCAGATCAAAAGCTTCGTCGGCAACGACGACTTCCGCGCGATGACCGAGGTCGTCGGCCGCCGTTACCGGCGCCTGGCCGGGGAGAAAAAACCGTTTCCCGACCTGGTGGTCATCGATGGCGGGACAGGACAGGTCGGCGCGGCTCTCAAGGCGTTCGCCGCGCTCGCGCTGACTCCGCCGCCCCTCATCGGGCTGGCGAAGGAGCACGAGACGATCATTTTCGCGGACGACCGGCCGCCATTGAACCTGCCGCTCAACCACCCCGGTCTGCAATTGCTGCAACGCTTGCGCGACGAGGCCCACCGGTTCGCCAACACCTACAACGCGGACCTTCGCTCGAAGAAGATCCGCGAATCGATTCTCGACGACTTCGCCGGCCTCGGCCCGGTCCGCCGGCTGGCGCTGCTGGAGCACTTCGGCTCCATCGACAAGCTCCGCGCCGCCGCCGCCGCCGAGATCCAGGACGTCCCCGGCTTCGGCCCGAAGCTCGCGCGGGAGCTGCGCGAGTTCTTCCAAGGGCGGCAGGAACTGAAACAGCCGTAACCTTGTAGGGCGGAGTCTCCGAACTCCGCCATGCTATTCCCATTTTCCACGACAGGATCGGGTGATCCTGTCCTACACGATAAGAGATGTGCTCGCTATGTCGGGCGGGGGCGCCGTATCGAGCGCCGCAAGGCTAATCTAGTTTTCCACGACGGAATCGGGTGATCCCGCCCTACACGATAAGAGATGAGCTCGCTTTGTAGGGCGGGGTCTCCGTACCCCGCCGCGCCGAACCTCGCCTCACTTCCGCAGCCGCACCACGCGGTCGATCGCGCGGGCGGGCAACAGCCACTTGAGGAACAGGAGCAGCCGGGCATGGGCCGGGGCGGCGTAACGCGGCGCCGGCCGGCGGGCCGTCAGGGCTCTTTCGACGAGCCGGGCGATGTCGTCGGGGTGGCCGGCGATCTTCTGCGCGCGCTG
>DASRKV010000210.1:0-8004 GCA_035648795.1 Opitutaceae bacterium | reverse complement strand
CCCGCTCGCCTCGGCCCGACCGCCCCGCCACCTGGACCAGAAGCTGAAACGTCCGCTCGTTGGCCCGGAAATCGGGCACGTGCATCGACAGGTCGGCATCGACCAGCCCGACCAGCGTCACGTTGGGAAAATCGAGCCCCTTGCCGATCATTTGCGTACCGACGAGGACGTCGAGGCGCCCCAACCGGAAGTCGGTGAGCACCTGGCGGAACCGGTTCTTCTTCGTCATCGTGTCGCTGTCCATGCGCTCGACGCGGGCGCGGGGCAGCAGACGATGCACGGCTTCCTCCACCTTCTGCGTGCCCAGCCCCCGCCACCGGATTTTCGGGGAATGGCATTGTGGGCAGGCATAAGGCGCCGGCCGCTGATCGCCGCATAGGTGGCACCGCAACGTTTCATCGGTGCGGTGATAGGTCATGGCGATGCTGCAGTGCGCGCAGGTCTCCACATGCCCGCAGGCCGTGCAAAGCATGCTGGACGAGTAGCCGCGCCGGTTGATGAAGAGGATGACCTGTTCACGCCGCTCAAGCCGGTCGTGCATCTTGTCCACGAGCACCCGCGACAGCGTGATGGTGCCGCGCGATCGCAGCATTTCGATGCGCATGTCAACGACATCGATGGCCGGCAACTGACGGTTGTCCACGCGCCGCGTGAGCGTCGCGAGGTGGTATTTTCCCGACCGGACGTTCGCGATCGACTCCAACGACGGCGTGGCTGAGCCCAGCAGGCACACCGCCTGGCAGAGCTTCGCGCGATAGACCGCCACGTCGCGACCGTGATACCGCGGCGTCTCGTCCTGTTTGTAGGCGGGTTCGTGTTCCTCGTCCACGACGATGAGCCGCAGGTCGCGCACGGGGGCAAAGACGGCAGACCGCGCCCCCACCACCACGCGCGCCTCGCCGGTCGCCAGCGCCTGCCAGCCGTCGAACCGCTCGCCTTCGCTGAGATGACTGTGCCAGACAACGACCTTGTGGTTCGGCGCGATGGCCTGCAGCCGCCCGTGCAGGCGGGCCACCGTCTGGGGTGTCAACGCCACCTCGGGGACGAGATAGACCACCCCGCCCCCCGCCGCCAGCACGGTCGCCACCGCGTGCAGGTAGACCTCGGTCTTCCCTGAGCCCGTCACGCCATGCAGCAGATGCACCGCGAAGGCCCGGCGTTCGAGGCTGGCCCGCACCGCCGCCACGACGACCGCCTGCTCCTCGTTGAGCGTCGGCGGGATCACGGCGACCACCTCACCGTGCGCCCAATCATCGCTGTACCCTTCGCGGACCAGCCGGCGGGTCTCCTCCCGGACCAACCCCCGCTTGATCAGCGCGTTGGCGACGGCCGCCGTCAGGCCGAGGCGCGACAGCACGAGCGCTTTTGCGGCCGGCTTGAATTGCTGCCGCAGGAAATCATAGAGCCGCGCCTGCTGGGGCGCGCGCTTCGCGAGCGCGGCCAGTTCGTCGCCGGGGATCGTCCGCGTCACCGCCAGCAGCTTTTCTTCCTTGAGCGTCGCCCCGCCGCGGACCGCCGCCGGCAGCATCGCTTCAATCACGGTGTCGAGTCCCGCCGCGTAATACGTGCTGATCCAGCGGGCGAGTTGCAGCAGATCGGGCGGCAGGGCGGGAAACGGGTGCACGAGCTGGGAAATCGATTTGAGCTTCTCGAGCGGAAATCCGACCGGCTCGCCGATTTCGCCGACGATGCCCAGCCGGTAGCGCTGCAGGACCGGCACGCGCACGAGCGAACCGACGCCCACCGCGTCGCGCAAGGATTCGGGCACGCGGTAATGGAGCAGCTTGTCAAACCCCGCGAGCGGATGAACCCCGACAATCATGACCTGTTTGTGCCGGAGTGACGCCACGGCTGGCAATGCGGGAGTTGCGCTGCTCAATCGGGGAAAGCGGATACCGGATACCGGAGAGACTGGCGATGGCGGTCCTTCAGCCCCGTCTGCGCTTTTCGGTCTCCGCTTCCCGGTATCGCCGACGGCCCCACCCCGCTGCCCAGCTTTGGGTTGACACTCCCCGCGCCCGACGGGAAATTCCGGCTGTGAGCACCGAAGCGTCCCGCGAAAAATTTAAGGCCTTTCTCGCCGACAAAGGCCTGCGCGTGACCAACCAGCGCCTGGCCATTTTTGACGCCGCTTTCGCCGAGGACGACCATTTCACGGCCGAAGAACTGCTGGCCCTCGCCCGCGCGCTCGACGAATCGGTGTCCCGCGCCACTGTTTACCGCACCCTGCCGATCATGACCGGGAGCGCGCTCCTCCGCGAGATCGATATCGGGAAGAACATCAAGTACTACGCGCCCTGCCGGGACAACCGTAGCCAGCAGGCCCAGGTGATCTGCGTCGATTGCGACAAGATCTTCGAAATCAATGCCCCGTTCATGGAATGGTACGGCAGCACGGTCTCGTCCAAGCTCGGTCTGACGCCGGTGAGCCAGCGGCTGCAGGTCAGCGCGCACTGCGATGCGTTCCGAACGACCGGCCGTTGTCCGCATTACAACAACTGAATCTGCGCCATGGCGAAGCCCTCCCACGACATCGAGTTTGAGACCCGCTTTTTCGAAGCCGTCCACAAGCGCGACCCTCGCTTTTCTGACGTCGTCGAGATTCTCGGCGGCCTCTACACCAAGCAAGGCCGGATTGCCGACGGGCTGAAGATGGACCGCAAACTGGTGCGCCTCCAGCCCGACAACGCCACGGCCCACTACAATCTGGCGTGCAGTCTCGCACTCATCCGGCGGAAAGCGCAGGCCTTGCAGGAGCTCGAGCGCGCCATCGGACTCGGCTACGACGACTTTGACTGGATGCAGCATGATCCCGACCTCGAAGGGTTGCGACTCCATCCCGCCTTTCAGCGACTGCTCGCGAAGCTGCAGCCCCACAACTGAGCGTCGCAGCAAAACTTTCCGAAAGTGGCACGGGCGTCCCGCCCGTGGTTCGGAGCCCCCAGACATGGGCAAGATGCCCGTGCGCCACCTCGGACGACCGACAACTCGGAGATGCGCCCGGCAGTGCCTCACTTTTCTTTTGCGCCTTGGCCTGATTGCGCGACCTTTCCCGCATGCCTGCCGTCCTCGACTATGAGCCCTTCGTGCTCGCGCCGCGCCGCGAGGAGCCCGCGCCTCTGTCGGAGATTCAGGGGGAGATCCTGGAGTTAAAGCGGCGCCACCACGCCGTGCTCCTCGCCCACAACTACCAGATCGAGCCGATCCAGCGCGTCGCCGACTATGTGGGCGATTCCCTTGGCCTTTCTTACCAGGCGGCGGCGACGAAGGCGGACGTCATCCTCTTCTGCGGCGTGCATTTCATGGCCAAAACGGCCAAAATCGTGAATCCTGGCCGGCTCGTGTTGCTGCCGGACTCCGCCGCCGGATGTTCGCTCGCCGATTCCTGTCCGGCGGAGCGTCTCGCCGCCTTCAAAGCCGCCCACCCCGACGTCTACGTGGTCGCTTACATCAACTGTTCCGCGGCCGTGAAGGCGCTCAGCGACGTCATCTGCACCAGCAGCAACGCCGTGAAAATCGTCCGGCGGGTGCCGCCCGGCCGGGAGATTCTTTTCGTGCCCGACCAGAATCTCGGCCAATGGGTGGCCAAACAGGCCGGGCGCCACTTGCAGCTCTGGCCCGGCAGTTGTTACGCGCACGTCCAGTTTACCGTCCAGGCATTGGAGAAATTGCGCCGGCAGTTTCCCGACGCGCCGATCGTCGCGCACCCGGAGTGCGTGGAAACCGTGCGTGACCTCGCCGACGAGGTGTGCAGCACCGAACTCATGATCAGCTTCGCCCGCGAACATCCGGCCCGGCGCATCATTGTCGTGACCGAGAGCGGGATGCTCCACCGGCTGCGCCGCGAGCTGCCCGACAAGACCTTCATCGCCGGGCCCACGGATACCTGCGCCTGCAACGACTGCCGCTTCATGAAGATGAACACGCTCGAGAAGGTGCGCGCCGCCCTGCGCGAACTCGCCCCGGCCATCGAGATTCCCGAAGAGATCCGCGAGCGCGCCTTTCTTCCCCTTCAGCGCATGCTGGAGTGGAGCAAAGGGTGACCGGCATCGCCGGCGGACAGATTACGAAGTTCCCTCCCGTGACGCCTGCCCGGTCATTTCGGCGATCCGGCCGGCAAGATTCATGTTTATTCGGGCCGTTTCATGGTTAACCATGCCGCAATGAAATCCCGGCGCGAAATCGTCCTGAATTGGCTGCCGCGCTACACCGGCGTGCCCTTGAAGAAGTTCGGCGACTACATTCTTCTCACCAATTTCCAGCGCTATGTGCAGCTGTTTGCGCACTGGCACCACGTGCCCGTTGCCGGGCGCGACAAGCCCATGTCCAGCGCCACGGCCGGCCGGATCTCCATCATTGACTTCGGCATGGGCAGCGCCACCGCCGCCACCATCATGGATCTGCTCAGCGCCATCTCGCCCCGGGCCGTGCTCTTCCTCGGCAAGTGCGGCGGCATCAAACACCGGGCGGCAATCGGCGACCTCATCCTTCCGATCGCCGCCATCCGGGGCGAAGGAACCAGCAACGATTATTTCCCGCCGGAGGTGCCCGCGCTTCCCGCGTTTGCCTTGCAGAAAGCGATCTCGACAACCATTCGGGATCACGCCCGCGATTACTGGACCGGCACGGTTTACACCACCAACCGCCGCGTCTGGGAACACGACGAGACTTTCAAAAAATACCTCAAGAAGATCCGCTGCATGGCGGTCGACATGGAGACGGCCACGATTTTCATGACCGGTTTCTTCAACGAGATTCCCACCGGCGCGCTATTGCTCGTCTCCGACCAGCCCATGGCCCCGGAAGGCATCAAGACGGCCGAAAGCGACCAGCGCGTCGACGAGGAATTCGTCACCAGCCACCTCCGGATCGGCATCGACTCCCTCAAGCAACTCATCAACAAGGGCCTCACGGTCAAGCACCTCAAGTTTTGACGCCCCGGGGGCTGCGGCTTGTCAGTCCATGTCGCCATCACCCGCTTTTCATCCTGTTCCTGCAGAACGCAGCCGGCGGGCCGCCGAACGGTCGCGCCCGACTCCGTTTTTCGCCGGGTCGCCGTGGGTCTGGTGGGTTGCCGTTCTCCTGTTCGACCTGGGTGCCCTGGTGCTTTTGGCCAGCCACCGGCCCTTCGCCGCCCTCGTGATATTCGTGGTCCCCATGCCATGGCTGCTCCCGCCGCTGGTCGTTCCCTCGGCGGTTGGATTTGGTCCCGTCGTGACGCATTTTTCGACGGGGCGCCGGGAGGTCTGGCTGACGATCGATGACGGACCCGACCCCGTCACCACGCCGCCGGTGCTCGCCTTGCTCGACGCGCACCGGGCGCGCGCCACGTTTTTTCTCATCGGCGCGAAAGCCGCCCGCCATCCGGAACTCGTCGCCGAGATCCTCCACCGCGGGCATGCGGTCGGCAATCACACCGAGCGACACCCGTGCCTCAGCTTCTGGTTCGCCTCGCCTCGGCGCGCCGCCGCCGAGATCGACCTCTGCACCGAAGCTCTCCGCCGGGCCGGCGCCGGGACGCCACGCTGGTTTCGCCCGCCTGTCGGAATCAAGAACCCGTTTCTGCATCGGCTGCTGGTCGTTCGCGGGCTCGACCTGGTCATGTGGAGCGCCCGGGGTTACGACTGCGTCCGCCGCCCGGCCGCGGCGCTGGCACGGATCACCCGCGACCTGCGGCCCGGCGCCATCATCCTCGTTCACGAGACCAGCCGCGCCGGCTCGCCGCGTCTCGTGCTCCTCACGCAGTTGCTCGATCGACTTGCGCAGGAGGGCTACGCGTGCGTCATCCCGCCGGCCGAGAGTTTGCACAGCGGGCGGACTGCCGCATGACCTCCGCCCGCGCGGAGGTGGCGCGGAGCCCTGTATCCGCTGACCAGCCGCGCCGATTCGCGCAGCCCACCGCTCAACGGGTGCGGAGCGCGTTCACCGAAACGAAGGCGCTCGAACCCACCATGAGCAACGCCGCCACCACCGGATGCAACAGGCCCGCGGCGGCGAGCGCCATGCCTGCAGCGTTGTAGCCGGCGGCGAACCCCAGGTTCGTGCGAATGCTCCGCCGCGCGCCCCGCGCCACCTTGATGGCGCGCGGCAGGAAACGCAGGTCCTCGCCCGCGAACACAGCCATCGCCGCCGCGTGCGTCAGATCCGCACCCGCCTGCATCGCGATCGACGCCGGTGCCGCGCTCATCGCCGCCGCATCGTTGACCCCATCCCCCACGAAGGTCACGCAGCGGCCGGCGGCGGTCAGCTTCCGGACGTATTCGTCCTTAGCGAGCGGCGTCATTCCCGCCCGTACGGTCACACCGGCAAAACGCTCGTCGGGTATCGCCGCGTCGCCGGTCAGGATCGCAATCTCGACGCCGAGCGTCCCGAGCTCCTGCAGCGCCGCGTCCAGGCCCTCGCGCCAGGTTTCCTGCAGCTCGATCGTCGCGGCGTGCGTTCCGGCCGCGAAGACAAACACCTCCTTCGCCGCGATGGCCGCACGGGGCGCCGGTTCGCCGACGACTTCGCGCCCACCCGGATCAGGCTCCCTCTGGCGGTCGTTCATGCCGGAAGCGCCCGCGGCCACGTCACCCAGGGCCCGCTCCCCGATCCGGATTTCCACCGGCCGGCCCGCTTCATCCTCCACGACCGCCACCACGCCCAGTCCCGCCTCGATCCGGCGTTCTTGTATAACGATCGCTTTGTCATCTATTAAATGACATCCGTACTGGAGGGCCGCGGCAACCGGATGGCGCAGTCCTTCTTCCACCGCGGCGACCGCCGCCTTGAGCCAGCGCTCGCGCTGGCGGAACGCCGGTTCGAGCCGCCACCCGCGCACGGCCAGCGCGGCCGTCGAAAGCGTCCCGGTCTTGTCGAGGCACACCACGTCGCATCGGGCCAGGGCGTCGAGGAAATCGCCCGTGCGCGCCACGAGACCGAACGAGGCCAGCCGCGCCAGCCCTCCCCATACCGCCACCGGCGTGGCCAGCCCGGCGGCGCAGGGACACGCCACCAGCAGCACGGCCATGGCATTGAACAGCGCCCGATTCCACGGGGCGTGAAACATCCAGCCGGCAAACGTTGCCGTGCTGACGACCACGACGACGGGCAGAAACCAGGCGACCAGCCGGTCGGCCTGTTGCTGGAGCCGGCTCGGCGCGAGACGCGCGCCCGCGACCACCGCCAGAACCCCGTCCAGCCGGCGCGGGCCGGCGGCGGGGCGGATCTCGAAGCTGCCATCGATCGAAAATGTCCCCGCCAGCACGGGTTCGCCCGGTCCGCGGGAGACCGGCCGCCACTCACCCGTCATCGACGTCTCCTGCACGTAGCCCCGGCCTGCCACGATTTCTCCGTCGACGCTGATCGGTTCGCCAGGCGCGACGACCACCCGGTCGTCGGCCGCGATCGCGCCCACGGTCTGGCGGACCCGCGAACCATCCGCCGCCCGCCGCCAGCAGTACTCAAACCGCTCGCGCGTTTGTTCCACGGCCCGGAGCGCCGCCACCCGGCTGCGCGCGCCCAGCATCTTCCCGGCCGTATGGACGACGATCAGGATGGCAACGACCTCGTAATACACCGATCCCGTGCGCGTGAACGTCGCCACCAGTGAGCCGGCAAAGGCCCCGGTCAGGGTTAAGAGAAACAACAGGTCGATATTGATCCGCCATTGCCGCAAGGATTGGATGGCCGAACCCACCAGATCACCGCCGAGGAAAGCCAGCACCGCCACGGCCGAAAGGATCAGGCCGGTGTGCAGCACCCAGTACGCCGCTCCTTCGGGCGGCGAGAGATTGACCGCGAGACTGAAGACCATCGCCTGCCCGGCCACCGCCAACCCCGCTCCGATGCGCAGCCACGCGCGGTCGAGCAGCCGTTGGTCGGCCTGCAGGCCGGGCTCCGCGATGTCGGTGGAGACACTCACGCCAAGACGCTAAGAAGGAAAGATGGTCCAACCGCAACCTCGGCGAGAGGGCGGCCGCCACGTCTTCAATCGAGGCACGTTCCATTCAGAGGAATCAACGC
>DASRKV010000209.1:0-16632 GCA_035648795.1 Opitutaceae bacterium | reverse complement strand
GTCAACCAGAGCGCGTACGGCCGTATCTTCACCACCGGCTACGGCGGGGTTGGCTGGCTTTTCTCGGCACACAACGCCCCGGCGACGCTGCTTCATTATGCCATCTGGCTGCCGGCGTTGTTCACCCCGCTGGTAATTCTTTCTCTCGGTCTGCCGTTTGTGCGGCGGACCCATCTGCTGCATTCCGCGTTGCTCGCCACCTGGGCCGCGGCCTTTCTCGGACTCTATCTTTTCTATTACTGCACCCACGAGACCTGGTGGTATCTCCGATTCATTTTGCCGGCGGTTCCGCCCCTGTTGGTCGCCGCGCTGCTTGTCGCCCGCGTGCTGGCCAGCCGGTGGAATCTGGCGCCCCGTGCCTGGTGGCTGGCCCTGGCGGCGGTGGTGCTGTTCGTCTCCGGCGTTGCCTGGTTCCGACACTTCGACCTCGCCGCCGTCGATTCCGGCGAACGGACCTACCCGGACACCGCCTCCTGGCTGGAATCGCATCTGCCGGCCAACGCCGTTGTGGCGTCGATGCAGACCAGCGGCGCGATCTTTTATTACACGAAGCTCACCGTGGTCCGGTGGGACGTCCTCTCCCCCGCCGAGTTCGAGCGGATCGCGGCGGCGTGTGCGGCGGCCGGCCGGCCGCTCTATGCCTCGTTGTATTCGTTCGAGATCAAAGAGCAGGGCGCCTTTCCGAGGCATCTGCCGGGCCGCTGGACCCAGATGGCTGCCGTCCATGACACGACCATCTGGCGCTACGACTCTCCGGGGGCCGCTCCATGACACGGTTACTGCGGTTGATCCGTCATCCGTACCCCGCCGCGGCCGTCATCGCGGTCATCCTGTTTCTCTGGTCGGTCGCGCGGTTCTGGCATCCGGTCTACGGCTTCACGGCGTTCCTGCAATTCGACGAAGCGCACAAGACCACGGCGATCGCCGCCTTTCGCGAATATCCAGTATTTAGCTACCCCGGCCTGGCTCCGTACGATGGGCTGCAATATTCGCAGGTGGCCTACCATCCCTTGTTGGACGCCGGTGAACTGCGACCGGCGGTGGACTCCCTTGCCTACCGGGCCCGGCGCATCCTGCTTCCGGCGGCAGCCTGGCTGCTGGCGGCCGGACAACCGGCCTGGATTGCGCAGGTCTATGCGGCCCTAAACGTCGCCTGCTGGCTGCTGCTGGCCGCAGTCTTCTGGAGGAAACTGCCGGTGACCGATGCGCGGGGCGTTCTTGCCTGGATCGGATTGCTGTTCTCGGCCGGCGCACTCGGCAGCGTGCGGTTCGCCCTCGTCGACCTCCCGGCGCTGCTCCTCGTGGCGCTGGCGGTGGGGGAGGCGGAACGCGGGCGCCGCCGAAGCCCAGCCGGTTGGCTGGCCGCCGCGGCCTTGACGCGTGAGACGTCCTTGCTGGCTTCGGCGGCATTATTCACCTATCCGCCGAAATCACGCGCCGGTCTGATGCGCGATTTGCTCTGGGTTTTGCTCGCCGCCCTGCCGTTGTTCATCTGGCTGGGCTACGTCCGCTGGCGGGTGGGAACGGTTGAGACAGGCCCAGGCAACTTCACCTGGCCGGTCCTCGGCTTGCTGGAAAAGTGGCGCGACTGCTTCCACGCCATGGTCGAACCCGACACGCAGCCGCTCGCCTGGCGAACCCTGCTCTGCACCGCCGGTCTCACCTGCCAGGCAGCTTTCATCCTGACCTGGCGCCGGCCGGCCGATCCCTGGTGGCGCGTGGGCGCCGTGTTTACCGCGTTGCTCCTCTGCCTCGGTCCCGCCGTTTGGGAGGGTTTTCCTGGCGCCGCCCCCCGGGTGCTGCTGCCGCTGAATCTCGCCTGCAACGTGTTCGCGGTGCGCACCCGGGCGCCCCTCGCCTGGTTGCTGGCATGCAACCTCACGATTTTCTGCGGCTTGTCCGCGTTCGATGATCTCCCGCCCTATCGTGACGCGGCTGCCGCCCGCCATGGCCGGGCGGCAGGCGTCGTTGAACCCGGTGCCGGCTGGTTCGATCGCGAATCCAATTCTCGTCACCACTGGCTCTGGGCTGAATCCCACGGCCGGCTGGACATCCGCACCTGGCCCCGGTCTGCCAGTGTCGAGGTGCGCTTGACCCTCAAATTGCAGGGGATAACCCCACGCACGGTCCGGGCGCGGGTGGACGGACGTGAAATCTGGAGCGGACCAGTCCCCAAAAGACTGACGACGTTCATTCTGCCCCCGCTGGTCATGACGGGCGGACGTATGGAACTGGAACTGATGACGGACGCTCCTCCGGTCTTGGAAAACTCCCGGCCGGACGCCCGCCGGCTCGGTTTCGCGCTCTATGACCCGGTGATGACTGTTTCAGAGAAACCGCCTCCCGTGCAATGACCCGGATTCTAGTCGATCTTACCCACACCAGTCACACCCGCGCTCACACGGGCATCCAACGCCTGTGCCGGGCGCTCCGCGAGGCGCTGCGCGAACGGGCGGACGAGGTCGTGCCGGTATGCCACGATCCGTATGAATCCACGTGGCGTCCGCTGCGGCGCTGGGAGGAGTGCAACCTTGCCCCCCCTCGTGGCCGGGTGGCCGGAAGGCGCGGCAGCCGCTGGCCGCTGTCTGCGAAAATCGGCGGCCTCTTGCGGCGATGGCTCGATGCCCACACCCGAAATCGGCCTGCCCGGGCGCTGGCGGGGGATTGGCTGATCGAGCCCGAGATTTTCTCCCCAACGGTCGGGCGCGCGCAGCCCGCGCTTTTCGCCGGAATCTCGGGCCCCCGCGTCGCGTTGTTTCACGATGCCGCCGCCCTTCGCCTCCCGGAGTTGGCGCCGCACAAGACCGTGGCCCGTTACCCCGTCTATCTGCAGGAGTTGCTGCGCTTCGACGGCATCGCCGCGATTTCCGATGAATCGCGGGCCGTGTTGGTCGAATACTGGCGCTGGCTCGGGGTCGCGCACCCGCCGCCCGTCGTCGGTCTCCCACTCGGCGTCGACCGGCCCGCTCCGGCGCCGTTCGGACATACGACCGCGGCGGAGGCCGTGCCCGTCGTGCTGTGCGTCGGTTCGATTGAGGGACGGAAGAACCACCTGGTGCTGCTCGAAGCCTGCGAGCGGCTCTGGCAGCGCGGCCTCCGTTTTGAACTGCAACTGATCGGCCTCGTTCATCCCGAGACCGGCCGCCGCGCGCTCGCTCGCCTCCGGGCCCTGCAGGCCGCCGGCCGGCCCCTTCGTTACGACGGCCCGGCATCCGAGACCGGCCTCGCGCGCGCCTACTGGTCCTGCGCTTTCACCGTTTATCCCTCGTTGATGGAGGGCTTCGGCTTCCCGGTGCTGGAGAGCTTGAGCTACGGCAAGCCGTGCATCAGCTCCGCGCAGGGAGCGTTGGGCGAGTCCGCTCGCGGCGGCGGGTGCCTGGCCCTCGAACGCAACGATGCCCCGGCGCTGGCGGAAGCCATCGCGCTCCTGCTGTCCGATCCGGAGCGTCTGGAGTATCTGACCGCGGCGGCGAAAAACCGGACATTCAAAGACTGGTCCACCTATGCCGGGGAACTTGCGGACTGGATCCGGACGCTGCCGCGGCGAGACTCCTGACCGACGACGGCCGACCGCCGGAGGAATCCTGCCGGAAGAGATCCGACGCGCTGCGCGCTCCTCGGGGCTTTCGATTTGCCATGCCCCTACCCGTGAATCAACGTGGAAATTCGACCCATGGCCCTCACCCTCTTGAACTGGAAGAAGAAGGCAATTCTGGAGCGTTGTCACGACGACTACGCGACGAAGATGCTCCTGAAATACGAGCCTTTCTATCATACGATGGAGGCGCAACAGGGGGCTCATGTCCGGCTCCACGGCCAGGATATGATCATGCTGGCGAGCAATGACTATCTTGGCTTGTCCTTCCACCCCAAGGTGATTGAGGCGGGACGTGCCGCCATGCTGCAGTGGGGCACCAGCACGACGGGGGCGCGCATTTCGAACGGTTCGCGCGCCTACCACGTCGAGCTGGAAGCGAAGCTGGCGGCGTTCCTCAACCGCGAAGCCTGCCTTGTCAGCGCGGCCGGCTACCTCTCCTGCATGTCGAGCGTCGCGGCGTTTGCCCAGAAGGGCGACGTGATTCTCGCCGACAAGAACATCCATTCCTGCCTCTGGGATGGCATCCGGCTGTCGATGGCGACCGTCGAGCGTTTTTCCCACAACAATCCGGAGGACCTGCGCGCCCTCATCAAGACCATCCCCCATCATACGCCCAAGCTGATCGTGGTCGAAGGGGTCTACTCGATGGAAGGACACGTCGTGCACCTGGCGGACATCGCCGCGATCGCCGATGAATTTGGCGCGTTTCTCGTCGTGGATGATGCGCACGGTTTCGGCGTGCTCGGGCGCCAGGGGCGCGGCACGGTTGATCACCTCCACGTCAACGATCAGGTCGACGTCCTCTGCGGCAGCCTGTCCAAGTCGCTCGGCAGCACCGGCGGTTTTGTGGCGGCATCGCGCAAGGTGATCGACTTTCTTCGCTTCAACTCGAAGCAGACTATTTTCAGCGCCGCCATCAGTCCGAGTCAGGCGGGGTGCGCGGCGGCGGCGCTTGACGTCATGCAGCGCGAGCCGCAGCACCTCGAGCGTCTGTGGCGGAATGTGCGCCGCTATCGCGCTGTGCTCAAGGGGCTCGACCTGGACACTTGGGACAGCGAGACGCCCGCCATTCCCATTGTGCTCGGTTCGAAGGAACTCGTCTACCGCTTCTGGCAGGCGTTGCTCGAGAAAGGTGTGTTCACCGTCATGTCGATCGTGCCGGCGGTGCCACCCGGCAAAGACCTCGTCCGCACCGCCGTCTCCGCCCTGCACACGGATGAAGATCTGGATCGGATCGCCGAAGCCATGGCCTACGCCGTCAGAAAGCTTTAGCGGCGCGGAAGACCGGACTCCGCCGACCCCGGAGCGGTTGTCTTTCGCACCAGGCGGAGCAGTGAGGCCTCCGGATTCAACCTCCCGACCGCGGCCAGCTCCACCCAGGCGAGGTCATGGGATTCGTCGCTGATCACGAGGGGTTCCGCGGGATCGGCCTCGATCAGAAAACGCAGATCGAAATGCCAGTGGCCGGGCGTGCCGCCGCGGACCGGAATCCAATGCCGGTCGACGTCAAATGGTTCGGAGGAGATGGCGCGGAGCCGGGTGAGACCGGTCTCCTCACAGGCTTCGCGCAGGGCCACCGCGAGAAGATCCGGATCGCCGTCGGCGTGCCCGCCGGGCTGCAGCCACTTGTTCAACTTGCGATGATGCGTGAGCAGCGTGCGGTGCCGCGGCGGATCCACGATCCAGGCGGAGCCGGTGAGATGGCCCGGGACGCAGGCGCGCAACAAACAATCGCTGTGCTCCTCGACAAAACGAACGATCCCGGCGGCCATCGCCGCTTCGAGCGGATCAGTCACCCGCCGTTGATGCGCCCGCAGCAGATGAAGGACGGCCGCGCGATGCATGGCATCAGCCGGCGGCCTTGCGCTCGCGCCAGAGCTCGTCGGCCGTAAACGGCTTGGGCTGCTCCAGGTGCGGCCACACTTCGTCCACGGTATTCACGGCGGTAAACAGATCATGCAGCCCGGTCGACTTGAAATGCTCGCGCGTCACGCGTTCGAAGAAACGCAACAGATCGTCGTAGAAACCGTCCTGGTTCACCAGGATCATGGGCTTGTGCACGAGATTAAGATAGCGGAGGGTCAGCATCTCGGTAAATTCCTCCAGCGTCCCGATCCCCCCGGGCAGAGTGACAAACCCGTCCGCGCGCTCCTCCATCCGTTGTTTGCGTTCCCGCAGCGTGGTGACCGTGATGAGCTCGTTGGCGTCATCCAGGGCCAGTTCGCGCGTCTTCATGAATTCGGGGATGATCCCCACGACGTGACCGCCCGCTGCCTTGACCGTGCGGCCCACTACGCCCATGACGCCGCGATTGCCGCCGCCATAAACCAAGCCCCAGCCGTGCGCCACGAGCTGACGGCTGAAACGCTCCGCCTCCCGGTAGTATTTCGCGTCGAGTTGGTCGCTGGAAGAGCAATAAACACAGATCAGCCTGGCCATGATTTCCCACCAGCGATGACACAGCCGGGCCCGGATTAAAGCCGAAACCGCTGGAATAAGCGGGCTGGAGCCAAATCCGGCTGTGAAACATCGGCGTAAAGTATATGTGTTCCCTCGTGGTTTCTGACCCGCCATATCGTGGGCGGCTTGCGCCCTCTCCCACCGGTTATCCGCATCTCGGCCATGCGCGGACGTTCTGGACGGCACAGCAGCGCGCCCAGGCGGCGGGCGGCACGCTGGTGTTGCGCAACGAGGATCTTGATGCGGCCCGCATCCGGGCGGATTTCACCACGGCGATGCTGGAGGATTTGCGCTGGTTCGGTCTGACCTGGCAGGAGGGACCCGATGTCGGCGGGCCTTACGCGCCTTATAACCAGAGCGAGCGGCGCGCTCACTACGTCTCGGCTGTCGAGCAGCTCCGCGCCCGCGGGGCCGTATATCCCTGCCGGTGTTCGCGTCGCGACGTGCAGGAAGCAGCCGGCGCGCCGCACGAGGCGCCGCCAGGCGAAGTCTGGGTCGCCGACGAACCCATTTATCCCGGAACCTGCCGTCCCCGCCTGCGCGACGGGTTGGCGGCCGGTGTCTCCCCGGTGCCGCGGCGCGGCACGAACTGGCGATTTCGCGTGCCCGACGGCGCGGTGCTCACCTTCACGGACGGTCAATACGGACTTCAGACCGCGACCGCGGGGGTGCATTTTGGCGATTTCATCGTCTGGCGCAAAGACGACATGCCGGCCTATCAGCTTGCCTGCGTGGTCGACGATGCCGCGATGCGCATCACGGAGGTGGTGCGCGGCGCCGACCTGTTGTTATCCACCTTCCGTCAGCTCCTGCTCTATCGCGCGCTCGGCCTGACGCCGCCCGCGTTCTTTCATTGCGCGCTGGTGACCGATGACCACGGCCTCCGGCTCGCCAAGCGCCACGACGCCCTGAGCCTCCGGGCATTGCGCGCCCAGGGCCGCCGCCCCGACGATTTGCGGAAGACCTTTTGATCTGTTCTCCCAGAAGACCGCCCAGTCCGCAGCGCAGGCAATCGCCGGCTCGACCTTTCTCCGCTTTCTCTGCTACCTCCTGTGTCAATGGCTCTGAAGATCGGCGTCATCAATGTCTCCGACCGCGCCAATGCCGGCGTGTATGAGGACACCCCCGGCCAGGCCGTCGTCGGGTTGTTGCGCGAATGGCTCACGTCGCCATTCGAGGTGGACTACAAAGTCGTCCCCGATGACCAATCGGTGATCGCCGGGGAGCTGCGCCGGATGGCCGATGAAGCGGGTTGCAGCCTGGTGATAACGACGGGCGGCACCGGACCGGCGCCGCGCGACGTCACGCCGGAAGCGACCATCGCGGTTTGCCAGAAGCTGCTGCCCGGGTTTGGCGAACAGATGCGCGCCGTTTCGCTCCGCCACGTGCCCACCGCCATTCTGTCGCGCCAGACCGCCGGTGTCCGAGGGAAGACGCTGATCCTGAACCTGCCGGGCCGGCCCAAAGCGATCCGCGAGAATCTTGCAGCGGTGTTCCCCGCCATCCCGTACTGCGTTGATCTCATCGGCGGGCCGCGCCTGGAGACGAACGAGGCGCTGATGCAGGCCTTCCGCCCGAAAGCCTGACCTCAGTTCCGCCAGCCGCGCGGCACAATGGACGCCGTGCCGTGGAGGCTCATCCGGTAATACAACCAGAAAACGACTCCGCCCAGGACCAGGAAGAACAAGACCTCGCCTAGCTCACCCGCGCCCCGGCGGCTCGACCGATGCAGCAGACGGACGGCGGCCGTCAGGGCCGGCGCAACCACGAACGCGGTTACCGAACTGCCAAAGAGCACCAGCAAAATCACCACGGTCGTCCGCAGGAACGGGTCCGCGACGATTCCCGATTTGTAGCTGACGAGGCTGTTCACGAGATTCAACAGCAACAAACAGCACGGCAGGACATAATAATTCTGTACAACCTTGTTCTTGGTGATGGCCATGGCGGTAATGGCGCCGATTCAACACGCCGGCTGCCGCGCCGCAAGCGCACAAGAATTCCTCGCCCGGGATGCGGGGCGGATTTCGGCCGCGCCGATCGGCTTTGCGTTCGACAGCCGCCGACGAACCGGCCAGACTCGCGGCTGTCGGAGGCAACCCTGCTGAGCCTGTGAACCACCCAATGGAGGAACGCCATGCCTTATCTCAAAATCCAGACCAATCTCCCGCTCGCAAAAAAAGCCGAACGCAATGTGCTCAAATATGCTTCGGCGCTCGTGGCCCGGGAACTCGGCAAGCCCGAGGAGTTTGTCATGATCGCGGTGCAACCCGATACCCCGATGCTCTTCGCCGGCACCGATGACCCCGTGGCCTTTCTGGAACTAAAGAGCATCGGGCTGCCCGCCAAGAAGACCAAACGGCTCAGCGAAACCCTGTGCGCATTGATCAACGAACATCTCGGCATCCGGCCGGAGCGGGTCTATGTGAAATTCCTCGACGTGCACCGCGGGATGTGGGGATGGAAGGGCGACACGTTCTGATTTTCGATTTTTGTTTTCCGATTTCGGAATTTCGATCCCTGGCTATCCGCTGGCTGATTCTCGGACCCCCGCGTTCCGGTATCCAGTCGGCGCCTTGCCGGCGTTCGCCTTCGGGTATCCGATATCAACTTTCCGGCATCTGACTCTTGCTTTCCGCTCTTGCTCTGGCCGGCGCCAAATCCAAAATCATCAATCGAAAATCGAAAATCCGCATGGCCACCTACGTCTACGAAACCATTCCGCCACGCCCGGATGAACTGCCGGTCCGGTTCGAAATTGTCCAGAGCATGAAGGACAGTCCCCTCACGCGGCACCCGCGCACGGGGGAACCCGTTCGGCGGGTGATTTCCGGCGGCTTCGGGGTCATGGGCTTGGGCGGCAAGGCCCCGGCCCTTCCCCAGGCCACGCGCGGCGGCGGGTGCGGCTGCGGCGGCGCCTGCATGTGCGGCCGGTGCGGTTAGCCGGCGTATTTTCTGCAGCGGCGGACGCCGCAGCCAGACATCGGGGCGCAGGCTTGTGGCGTCTTTTCAGAGTTCCGTGTACTTTTCTGACCGGCCCCGGGCCTTCTCGACTGGATATTTCTGCGCATTGGCGGCCAGCTTGGTTTCAATGGCCGCAGCCAGGTCGATGCCCGTGACGTTCGCGAATTCGAGCGAGTAAATCACGACGTCCGCGATCTCCTCCTCGATTTTCCGTCGCCGCGCGGGCTCCCGGGTGCGGTTCCGTGAGGCGGCGGCATCAGCCCAGAGGAAATGCTCCATCAGCTCACCGGCCTCCGCGGCCAGCGCCATGCTGAGGTTCTTCGGGGAGTGAAATTGTTCCCAGTCGCGTTCCCGGGCAAAAGCGAGCACCCGGGCTTTGAGCTCGGCGATGGTGGCGGTGGCGTCGGCAAGTGGAGGCATCATGAGATTGGCCTGATAAGTAACCCCAATGCCGCCGCGCTTCCAGCCCGGCTTTCCGGTACAGCGGCGATGCGGAAGTCGGGTTACAGCAAAATAAAACTTGGCGCGCGATCTGCTTTGTGCATCTTGACCACGCTTCATTCCCATGACCCGGATGCAACAGTCCATCGGCCGCACGGCCCGCGCTTCGTCGACGAAGGCGGTCCAGCAGTATTCCTGCGGCCAGATGCATCCGGTCGTCGCTCGCTGGAGCAAATTCACTGACGCCGGCTGCCTGGCCTGAACGAAACCGTTTCCCGGTCGTTCGTTTTTCCCAGGAGATCCGGCGGTGAAAACCGACGAAAGGAGCCATCCACATGCATCAAATCATCCGTTCCCACGAACTCAGACAGCCGTCCCCGGCCGTCGCGCGCAAAACCGCGTTCCGCCAACCGCACTACGACTGCCAGGAGCAGATGGATGCATTGAAACTCGTCCTTTACGTTCCCGGCGTGGACGCGACCGGCGTCGACCTCGAAGTCCGCGGGCCCGACCTGATCGTCACCGCGCCCAAAAGCCATCTGGTGCGGGCGAACTGGCGCGCGCTGCATCTCGAACCCGTGCAGCGCGATTATCGCCTCCAGTTGCGGCTGGGCTTCAGTCTCGATTACGACGCGCTGCACGCTGAACTCCAGGACGGCGTGCTCACCATCACGATTCCGAAGAAGGCCGCCGTCCCCGCCGCCGGTGCGGCCGCTTAGCCCGGGACGCCCGCGGCGCAGGCCGGGGTACCACTTGGCCGCGTCCGCGGGCAACTCAGGCCCGCGCCAACCGTGATGGCGTCATCCCGATTTTCATGACTTTTTCACAACATTCATTATTTTCATGATCGCTTTCGGCGACAGAATTGCGGAACAAGACGTGTCGCCGTGTTTCTTATTTGTCGTCGGCACGATTTTGGCTCTCGCCGGGCTTAAGATCTGACCGATCAAGAATCTAACATACCATCCCATGAACTCGCTCCCACGAACATTTGCACCTGGACGTCCTGCCGCCGCCGGCGGGTTCGGCTCCCAGGTGGTGCCCGTGCGCGACGTCCAGTGGGATCGGCCGGTGTTTCGACCGCCCGCGTTGCCCGCCTATCCGCGCCTTTTCAACACCGTGCCCTTCACCGCCATGCGGCCGCTTCGGCCCACGAGTCGGGAGAAGCACGAGATGAATTACTAGCGCTCCGGCACGAGCCAGGCCCAACGCCACGAGGCGTTGGCATCCGTGCCCAGTTGACTGGTCAACGCCGGCAGCAACGACTTCAGCTCGTCGGCGAAGCCCCACGGCGGGTTGATCACCAGGAGGCCGCAACCTTTCATCCGCACCTGCGGATCGGCGGTCACCGCCAGTTCCGCCTCGAGCGTCGGCAGTCGCCACTTCGCTCTCAACGCGCGGTGAAATGCCTCCGCTTGCGCCCGCTCGGTCACGGGATACCAGACGGCATACACGCCGCTTGGAAAGCGCTGCAGCCCTTCGCCCAGCGCCGTCAGAACTGCCTTGAACTCGCCTTGATCCTCAAACGGCGGGTCAATGAGCACCAGCGCCCGGCGCTCCCGCGGGGGCAACGCGGCCCGCAGCGCCCCATAACCATCGCCACTCTCGACGGTCGTGCCGCGCGACCACCTGAATTCAGCGCGCAGTTTGCGGACTTCCCCGGCCTGCCACTCCCACAATGTCAGCCGGTCCTGCGGCCGCCGCACCAGCGCCGCAATCCACGGTGAACCGGGGTAAAAGCGCGGCTGGGCGCCGTTCCCGCCGCGCCGCTCGTCAAACTCTCGCACCAGCGCCACGTAATCGCCCAGCGCCGGCGGCAAATGCGGTGCTTTCCACAGCCGGCCAATCCCCGCGGGCCATTCCGGCGCCCGCTCGGGGTCGGGCGCCGCCGACGCGAGATCATAAGCGCCGCGCCCGGCATGCGTATCCAGATAGAGAAAGCCCTTCTCCTTGCGCTGCAATGCGCGCAACAGCTTCAGCAAAAGGATGTGCTTGAACACATCGGCGTAATTTCCGGCGTGAAAAGCGTGGCGGTAATTCATGGCTTCACCCGGCACGTCCGCCAAACGATCACACCGCGGGCACGCGGCCGGCCAGGTGCTGGTGGACCGGGCCGAAATTGCCGGCTTCGCAACACCGCACAAATCCCTCCGTCACCGACTTGAGTTCCTCCCACCGGCCGCGGATGTCCTTCGCCTCCTGCTTGGTGATCGTATTGTCGGTGGCGGCCCGGGCAATCACGGCCAGCATGTCGGCAAACTCCTGCACAATCGTATTGGTCGCGGGGATCAGATAGATCGCCTGCGGATTGGTCTTCGGATTGCCGATGAAAAATCCCCCGGCGCGCTCGCAGACCCACTGCGCCAGCCGGCGGTCGCCCGTCAGCTTCAGCAACTGGTCGACCCGATCCAGCGGATTGGCGGCGCCGCTGCCGTCCGCGGCCGGCTCGGCCCACTTGTAGATCAACGAGAGTGAGAGTCCCATCTCGGCTGCAACCTGCTTGGCGCTGATCTTCTGGAGAACCTCCTTGAGCAACTCGTGCGATTGCATGCGCTTAGCCTGCCGTGACAGCCCGCGAAGGCAATCCCCGAGCAGCCGCGGCGGGTGCGGCCCGTGGTAATCCCCCGCCGGCGGTTTCTCTCTTGTACCTACCGCGCTTCAAATGTTTAAGTTGATCGGAACACTCTCCGTTGCCCTATGGATACCCTCATCTACGCGATCTGTCTCGCGGTCGGATTGCTCTTTACGATTATCAGCGCGGCCCTCGGCCATTTCTTTGGCGGCACCGACGGCCATGTCGATATTGGCACGGGCGGTCACGCCGAGGCAGGATTCGACCATAGCGGCATGCCGGGCATCTCGTTCTTCAGTCCCACCGTGCTCGCTTCGTTCGTGACTGCCTTCGGTGCGTTCGGCCTGATCCTCACGCGCATTCCCGCCACGAGCAGCGTCTGGGCCAGCGCGCCCCTTTCGGCGGTCGGAGGAGGAATCGTCGCCTGGCTCGTCTTTGTCCTCTTCAACGCGATGTTCAGCCGGACCCAAAGCTCCAGCGAATCGCGCGTGGCGTCCCTGGTCGGTCAGACGGCCTCCGTCATCACGCCCATCCCGGCTGCGGGGGTGGGAGAAATCGCCTACGTACAGGGCGGCACGCGGTACACGGCCCCTGCCCGCGAGGAAGACGGAAAATCCGTGGGCAACGGCCGGACTGTCAAGATCTGCCGCGTTGACGGCAGCCAGTTCCACGTGCGTTCGCTCGACTGATTCCCGCGCAATCCTTTTTCCCAGCGCCCCATGAATTCTCCCGTTCTGTTTGCCGCCAACGACCTGCCTTGGTTCAGTCTGATCGCCGGAGTCGGCTCGATCCTTCTGGTCATCTTCATCTTCGCCGGCATTTGGGCCAGCCGCTACATGAAGGTCGGCCCGAATCAGGTGCTCGTCATCTCGGGCCGCAAGCGCCGGATGGTCGACCCGGACGGCCAGGCGCACGACGTCGGCTTCCGCATCGTCAAGGGGGGCGGCGTGTTTGTGTGGCCGGTGTTCGAGAAGGTGGATCTCCTCTCCCTCGAATTGCTCACCATCGACGTGCAGACGCCGGAGGTCTACACGAGCAAGGGTGTGCCGGTGAAGGTCGACGGCGTGGCCCAGATCAAAGTCAAGGGCGATGACATCTCCATCTCCACGGCTTCGGAGCAGTTCCTCGGCAAGAGCACCGAGGAAATCCGCAACATCGCCACGCAGACGCTGGAAGGCCACCTCCGCGCGATCCTGGGCACGATGACGATGGAGGAGATTTACCAGAACCGCGACGCCTTCGCCTCCAAAGTTCAGGAGGTCGCGGCCGGCGACATGGCGAACATGGGCCTCGGAATCGTCAGCTTCACCATCCGCGACATCCGCGACAGTCAGGGCTACCTCGACGCGCTCGGCAAGCCGCGCATCGCCCAGGTCAAACGCGACGCCCAGATCGCCCAAGCCGAAGCCGACCGGGATGCGATGATCAAATCTTCCCAGGCGACGCAAGCCGGGCAGGAGGCGAAGTACCTCGCCGACACCCGGATCGCCGAAGCCCAGCGCGATTATCAGTCGAGCGTCGCACAGTACCAGGCGGCGGTGAACCAAAAGAAGGCCGAAGCCGACCTCGCATACGATCTGCAGAAATTCAAGACCGGCCAGCTCGTCAAGGCCGAGGAAGTGCAGGTCCAGATCATCGAGAAGCAGAAGCAAATCGAGCTCCAACAGCAGGAAATCCTGCGCCGGCAACGCGAGCTCGAAGCCAATGTCCAGAAACCGGCCGACGCCGAGCGCTACAAGGTCGAGACGCTGGCCAACGCCCGGAAATTCCAGCTCGAGGCCGAGGCCGAAGGCGCCGCGGCCGCCACCAAGGCGACCGGCTTCGCCAACGCCGACGTGGCGAAAGCCACCGGTCTCGCGGAGGCCGAGGCCAACCGGGCGCGCGGTTTCGCCGAGGCGGCCATCATCGAGGCCCAGGGCAAGGCCCAGGCCGAGGTGATGCGGCAAAAAGCCGAGTCGTTCAAGCAATACAACGAGGCGGCGGTGGTGGAAATGATCATGCGCGTGCTGCCCGAGGTGGCCGGCAGGATCAGCGAACCGCTCGCCAAGACGGAGAAGATCGTCATCATCAACTCGGGCAACGGTCCCGGTGGCGGGGCCAGCAAGCTCACCGGCGACATCACCCAGATTATCAGCCAGCTTCCGCCGGTGCTGGAGAGCCTCACCGGCGTAAAGCTCGAGAAACTGCTCGAACAAGTGCCCGCGCTCCGCAAGGCCATGGAGCGGGACGAATCACCCAAGACGTAGTCTGCCGAGGCGCAGGATGGCCACGGTTCCGGGCACCTTTCTGTTCCCCTTTCGGCTAAACCACCGGGGCCACCCATGCGGCTTTTCGAAGCGATCTTCGATGTGAACCAGCGCCGGGTCGCCGGCGATCTCACGGCTGTCGTGCCGGTCGCGGAGTTTGCCGCGGCCCTTCCTGTGGCCGCGCTGACCTGCATCGATGCGCGGCTCAACCACCTGTTGCCGGACCAACTCGGCCTGCCGGAGGACCAATTTATCTGGTTGCGCAACGCCGGCAATATCGTCACCGGTCCGCTCAGCAGCACCCTGCGGTCGCTGGCGCTGGCCTGCGCAGTCAAGGGCGCCAAGGAAATTGCCATCATCGGCCACAGCGACTGTCTCGTGGGCAAGACCACGGTCATGAATCTGCTCGACCGGCTGAAGGCCCTGGGCGTCGACCGGGGCCGCTTGCCGGAGAATCTCGTCGAATACTTCGGGCTCTTCGCCACCGAACGCCAGAACGTGATCCGCGGAGTCGACTTGGTGCGCATCAGCCCGCTCATCGGGGCTCAAGTGCCGGTGCATGGCCTGTTGATCGACCTTCGCTCGGGCAAGCTCGAATGGGTCGTCAATGGCTATGAGCAACAGAATGCGGTGACGACCGGCAAAGTCGGCGAACTTTTCAAGAAAGCCGACCAGTCGCTCGATGCGTTCGCGAAGATCGGCCATGCCGCCGCCAGAGAATTGGAGCTGCCGGCAACGAAGATCGGAGAAGCGGTCAAAACGGCTGGAGACTGGCTGCGCAAGGCGGAACAGATTACCGGCGTCGTCGAAGAGAAACTCGGCCACCCGGGCGCCGCCAGACCTGGCGAAGCTCCGCCACCGCCGCGGATCCCTTCGCCTCCCCGGTCTCGCTGATCGCGCCGATTATCCGAGCACGTCGCCTCTGGCCGCCAATTCCCGCCAGATCAGGCGAAACGAACTGGCAAACTCGGCCGGGTGCTCGCGCAGCCGTCGCGCGATTTCCGCCGGACGGCACCAGGCTCCCCGTTCGATCTCCCCGGGATGCAGTGTGAAGGGTCCCTCCGCTTCTTCCCGGTACACCCAGACGAATTCGCCGCCGGTCTCCGCACAGGCCGGCAAGCGCAGCCAGCGTGCCGGCGCCGTGGCGAACGCGAGGCCGATTTCCTCCCGGAGTTCGCGAACGGCACACGCATCGTAGTCCTCGCCCGCGTCAACATGCCCCGATGCTGATGAATCCCATGCCCCGGGGGCGGTGTCTTTGCTCGCCGATCGCTTTTGCAGGAACAGTTCCCCCGCGCCGTTGAAAACCAGCACGTGCACCGCCCGGTGCAGCAGGCCGCGCGCATGAACCTCCCGTCGCGCCGCCCGCCCGACCACGGCATCATCCCGGTCGACCACGTCGAAAAACTCCTCCGATGATTCTCTTTCCGCCATCAGAGTCCTTAAACTGGTCAACCCGTTGTGCTCAGGTCAAGTTTTCCTCCGGAAGGGTTTCTGCCGCCGCGCCGTCGCGGACGCAACGCGCTGTTTTTTCCCCGCCACTTCGCCGCGCAGCCGCTCGGCCATCATCCGGCCCACCAGTTCCCCGACCGCCTCTTCGCTCGCGGCCGGAAACAAGCCCATCACGTCGCACAGATTCGCCAGAAGATCCATTCCGTTCAATCCGACGGCTGGTTGCCGCCGGCCTCTCCTTGACTTCCCGCTTCTTTGAGGTTTCCGCGCCGCCAATCCCCGGCCTCTCGCGGACGCGCCGCGCGAGCGGTTGCGATGACCGCGGTCACGGTGGGGATGCATGGATTGATGCCAGAACAGCCGGGAAGCGACTGCTCTGCGTCGACAAGAACCCACGTTGTCATCTCAATGCAACCCACTTTTTTCCAACTGTGATAAATTTATCTATGACGGCCGGCGCAGATCCAGGCCCCGAAACGGAATCTTTCCCCTTCCAGCGACTTGTCTGCGCAGCGGACATTGCGCCAGGCGCCTGCTCCGGCCTCTGCCACCCCCCAGCCACAGGCAGGGCGAGGCCCGGGCCTACACCGCTCCGCGCAAGGCACCGCTCCTAGTTGTCACCCGCCTGCCTGGTGCGGAGCGCCCGGTAGGCCCCCAGCATCTCCTTGGGAAATAGCGCACTCATCTCCGTCAGATGAGCGACCATTTTCGCATTCGCAAGGCCCTTGCAGGCCGCGTACTGGAGCAACATCACCACGTCCCGGGAGGATCGTGGCGATCGCAAGAATCCCAGCGCTGACCTGGCAGTGTCTTGTCCGTGCCGACATTGTTTTTTTGAGGCCATGGAAAAGTCCGATCTGGAGGCCCTGACGCCTCCGCATCTCCTGGGGTGGGGGTAA
>DASRKV010000208.1:0-5513 GCA_035648795.1 Opitutaceae bacterium | reverse complement strand
CGCCGCCAGCTCGATCAGGTTGCGCAGCGACTGGAAGTGGCGGCCGAGGTCGAAATCACCGCTCATGTCGCCGACGACGCGGTCGAACAGCGTTTTCTTGTCGGCTTTGAGCGCCTGGATGCGCTCCTCGATCGTGCCCGCGGTGACCATGCGGTAGACAAACACCGTATTGGTCTGGCCGATACGGTGCACGCGGTCGACCGCCTGCATCTCCACCGCCGGATTCCACCACGGATCGAGCAGGAAAACGTAGTCGGCCGCATGCAGCGTGATGCCGGTGCCCGCCGCTTTCAGGCTCACCAGCATCACCGCCGCGCCGGTCGTGCCCTGGAACGCCTGCACGGGCTTTTGCCGGTCCAGCGTCATGCCGGTGAGTTCAAAGCGCGGCAGGTCGGGGAAATTCGCCGCCAGCGCCTCGCGGACCCGGTTGAGGAACATGACGAACTGCGAGAAGACCACGACCTTGTGCCCGCTCCCGACCACCTCCGCCAGCTTGTCGACAAGCAGGTTGAGCTTGCCGCTTTCCGTGATGGGCGCCTTCAGCCAGGGCAGCAGATCCGGATCGCAGCAGGCCTGCCGCAGCCGCGTGAGGAGCGCCAGGAAGCCAAACGACTTTTCGCGAAACGCGGTGTCGATGTCGTCGCCCAGCCGGGTCAAACCTTCGTTGCAGATCCGCGCGTACTCCGTGCGCTGCAGATCCGTCAAGGGACAGAGCAGGTCCATTTCCACCTTCGGCGGCAATTCCTGCGCCACCTCGTCCTTCGTGCGGCGCAGGACGAACGGCGCCAGTTGCTGCCGCAGGCGCGTCAGGGTGCCGGCGCGGTCGGCGTTCAACATGGTCTCGAAGGTCTGGCGCGTGCCCAGCAGCCCCGGCAGCAGGAAACGGAAGATCGACCACAGGTCCAGCTGCCGGTTTTCCAGCGGGGTGCCGGTCAGGACCAGGCGATGCCGCGCCCGGATCGAGCACGAGGCATGCGTCACCTTCGCGTCCGGATTCTTGATGAACTGCCCCTCGTCGAGCACCGCATAGCCGAATTCCACGCGGTCCAGGAGATGCTTGTGTTTGCGGAGCTGGGTGTAGCTGGCCAGCCACACGACCGGATCGGTCCGCAACGTGAAATCATGTCCGCTCTTGAGCACGTCGCACTGCAACTGGGGGAAAAAGCGGGCCATCTCCTCGCGCCAGACCGGGACGACGCTGGCCGGACTGACCACGAGGTGCGGCCGGCCTTCCACCGGCCGCGCGGCCAGCAGGGCCAGCACCTGGAGGGTTTTCCCGAGCCCCATTTCGTCGGCCAGCAGACCGTGACAGCCCACCTCGCACAAGTGGTGCAACCATTCGACCCCGCGCCGCTGATAGGGCCGCAAAAACTCCGGCAACGCCGGCGCCGCCGTCGGCGGCGCCAGAACGCTCTGTCGCCACGCCTCGGCTTCCGGCCCCAGGGTGACCTTCAGCCGATCGTCGTTGAACAACGAAAAGACCAGATACGGCGGCAGCCGGCCGTCGACCTGGGTGGCTTCCTCGACAATCCGCTGCCAGCGCGTGAGCGACTCCCAATTCGGGCGGGCGACGGACACGATGCCGAGGCTGGGCAGGATGACGGCCGAGCCTTCGCGGCGCGTGAGCACCGCGACCTCGTCGTCGGTCAGCAGGCGCTCGCCGGCGCGGAAGATCCACCGAAGTCTGAGCCCGGAGCCGTCGCGTTTATCCGCGTGCGCCTCGATTTCGACGGCCCGCTCGCCCTTCTCCAGGTTCCGGACGTTGTCGTCGAGTTCGACGGTAAAATAGCGCTTCCAGACCGGCAGCACGGTCCGCACGAACTCGGGAATCTCCTTCAGCAGATCAAGCGCGTAGACATGGGACTCGTGCTGATAGTGGAAATGCGCCTTCCGCGCGTAGGTCGTGAGGCAGATGATTTTTCCCCGCTCGCCCGAGCTGACATGCGCCGGCGGGGATTCGTCGCCATGAGACGCCCCATTGCCGTTAGTGCCGCTGCCGTTGCCATTGCCGCCGGATTGGCCCAGGGCAGGACAGTGACTCCGGTCCGGGTTCAACCAGAACGCCTGGAAGGTCAGTCCTTCGGACGTGGTCCGGAAAGCGAGCACCAGCGGACGGCTCGCTTCTTCATTCCTGGCGTGCAGCGCCGCTCCGTTCCCGTTTCCCGCGAGGGTCGCGGGCAGTTCGGGCGGCAGCTCATCGGGCAGCGGCGAGATCTCATCCGCGACCAGCTCCTCGATCTCGTGCAGGCCGGCCACCGCGATGGCCCGGGAAAGTTCGGCGTCCGTGGACGACGAACGCACGGAAAATCCGCCAACCCCCCAGTCAATGACCGCGTACTCCTCCTTCTTGTCGACCTTGCGGTGGATGATCGCGTCCGCGACCGTCAACTCCACCTCGCGGATCTCGCTGTCGCGATAAATGCGGCGGCCCTGTTCCAGCTGGTTGACGCTGAAGTACTCCGACCAGTCGCGCTCCAGCTTGCCGAACCAGGCTTCAAGGGACTGGGGCGTGTAGATGCGTTTCGGTCCGTGCCTTTGCATCGCGCTTAAAGGGTCCATCGTAGAAACCACCCGCTCCAGCGCAACTACGAACTGCAAAACGTGCTTGCCCGGGCGCATCTCCAGGGTGGCAGGGACGTCTCGTCCATGAATTCAACACTGCGACGCCCCCATTCGCCCGCCTCCACCCGTTCCTCGCCACTCGATGCTTCGCCTCCGCCACGGATTTGCCCCAATCGTCACCCGTTCGGCACCCAACCGTCACCTCCGGATGCGACGCTGGCGGTGACAGGATCTTCCCGTCTGAATCGAACTCATTCAACAGAAGCATGATCTTCCTCATACACATGTATTCCGTTCGGTGAATGGTGTAGGAGCCTGCTCGCAGGCGATCTTCCTCCTGAAGAATCGCGAGCCTCCTCGACAGGCTCGGGGCCCTGAGCTAAGTCGAACGGGCAAGCTCGCTCCTGCAATTGCCCGAGCCCGCCTGAATAGATATGTGAAACTCGCCCTCGTCACCGAAACCTTCTCGCCAGAGATCAATGGCGTTGCCATGACCTTCGGGGTGATCGCCCGCGAGTTTGGTCGCCGGAAGCACGAGGTGACGGTCTACCGGCCGTGGCGGCCCGATCTTTCCGGCGCGGACGATCATCCGGAATATCGCGAAGTAGCCCTGCCGGGTCTGCCCCTGCCCGGCTACCCGCTGATGCGGCTGGGCCTGCCCGCGCGGCACCGGCTGGTCAAACTCTGGCGCGCCGCGCGTCCGGACCTCGTGCATGTTGCCACGGAGGGTCCCCTCGGCGCTTCCGCGGTCAGCGCGGCCCGGGCGTTGCGCGTGCCGGTCACCTCGAGTTTCCACACCAATTTTCACCTCTACATGCGCCACTATGGATTCACGCCGTTGCGCCGCGTCGCGATCGCCTGGCTGCGCTACGTCCACAACCGCACGCGGCGCACCTTCGCCCCGACCGAGGAAGCCTGCCGGGAGCTCGCCGCCCTCGGTTTCACCCGCCTGGGTGTGCTCACGCGCGGCGTGGATACCCGTCAGTTTTCTCCCGCCCTCCGCTCCGCGGCGCTGCGCGCCCGTTGGGGCGCCCCCAACGGCGAAGTCGTCCTGCTGCACGTCGGCCGGATGGCGGCCGAGAAAAACTATCCGCTGCTTTTCTGCGCGTACCGGGCGATGCGCACCGTCAATCCGGGCCTGCGTTTTGTCCTGGTCGGCGACGGGCCGTTGCGGCCGGCCCTGCAGGCGGCCCACCCCGAATGCATTTTCACCGGATTCATTCCGCGCGAGGCGCTCTCGCACCATTATGCCTCCGCCGACGTCTATGTGCATGCGAGCCTGACCGAGACGTTCGGCAATGTGCTCACCGAGGCCCTGGCCAGCGGACTCGCCGTGGCCAGCTTCGACTACGCCGCCGCCCGCCAATTCATGCGTCATGGCGAAAACGGTCTCGCCGTGCCCCGCCACCAGCCGGAAGCGCTGGTCGCCGCCGCCACCGAACTGGCGCGGGACGGCGCGCTGCGGGATCGGTTGCGCCCGGCCGCCGCCGCCTCGTTCAACGACCAATCGTGGGCCAACGTCGTTTTGGGTTTCGAAACCGACTTGCTCGCTACTATCATGGCAAGTCCACCATGACGAAACTGCTCATCCTCACCGCGGGCTTTGGCGAAGGGCATAATGCCGCCGCGCGCAATCTCGCCACCGCTGGTGATTCACTGCATGGCCCCGGAACCACGCAGGTCGTCGATCTCTTCGCCCTCACCTCGCCGCGTTTCAACCGCTTCGCCCGCCGCGGCTACCTCGCCGCCATCAATCGCACGCCGGGACTCTGGAGCGGTTTCTACCGGTGGGTGGACCGCCATGAGATCTTCCCGCGACATCTCTGGCTGATGCGTCATGAGCTCCGCCGGCTGGAGCTGCTGGTGCAACGGGAGCAGCCGGCGGTGGTCTGCAGCACGTTTCCGGCCTACGGATTTCTGCTCGAACGGCTCGCCCGCACCGGGCGTCTGGCAACGCCCTTTTACAACGTCGTGACCGATTCGATCAGCATCAATTCGCTCTGGTCGCGCCCCGCCTGCACCGGCTGGTTTGTGCCCAATGAGGAAACGGCCGAAGTCATGCGCGGGCAGGGCGTCCCCACGGCCAGGCTGCATGTCCTTGGCTTTCCGGTCCCGACGTTTTTCGGCGAGCACGTCCACGATCTCGCCCCGCCCGACCTCGCCGCCGGCGCCGCGCCGCGCGTGCTCTACATCGTCCATTCCGGCGTCCGCCACGCCTGGGCGACCGCGCGCCAGTTGCTGGGAGACACCGATTGGGAACTGACATTTGCCGTCGGCCGCGATGAACGCCTGCGGCGGCGGCTCGAACGTCTCGCTGCCGAACGCCGTCAGCCCACCCAGATCCTGGGTTGGACCGACGAGGTTCCGCGCCTTCTCATGACCCACCATGTCGTCATCAGCAAGGCGGGCGGCGCCACCACTCAGGAGGCCATCGCCGCCCGCTGTCCGATGCTGGTGAATCAGGTCGTGCCGGGACAGGAGGAGGGCAACTACGAATTGCTGCGCCGCCGCCGCGTGGGCGCGCTGGTCGAGACCCCCGACGCGGTGGTTGACGCGCTACGCCAGGCGTTCGCCGATCAGGGCGCGGTCTGGCGCCAATGGCGCGACGCGCTGGCGCCACTCGCCCGGCCCGATGCCAGCCGGGCCATCGCCGCCCAACTACTCTCCAGGGTCGCTCCGCCTCCGGTCGTGGCCACCGCATGAAGACGTGTTTCATCTTCAATCCCTGTTCCGGCAAAAACCGCCGCCGTCCGTGGCTCGTATCCACCCTCCAGGCGTTTGTCTCCGCGCACCAGCTCGACGCCACCATCGTCTTTACGGAATGTCCGGGCCACGCCACGGAACTCGCCCGCGCCGCGCTCGCCGACGGGTGCGAACGCATCGTTGCCGTGGGCGGCGACGGCACGATGAACGAGACCGCCCAGGCGCTCGTCGGCTCCCCCGCCGCCCTC
>DASRKV010000207.1:0-11321 GCA_035648795.1 Opitutaceae bacterium | reverse complement strand
TCGGAAGCTGCAGTCGCGTTTTTTGTCTCGTTGCCGAAGAGCCGGCAGCGCGTGTTGCTGGACCGGAGCAGAGAGCTCGCTGCCGATCCCTTTCTGAGGCCTGATTTCCGAAGCACGGATATCGAGGGCCGCGAGATCTGCTATCTTCTGGTTGACGATTTTATCTTCGATTACTGGGTCGATCATGCGGTCAGGTCCGTCATGATCACCGAAATTGAGGACGCAAGGTAGAGAAGAAAAAGTGCCGAACCCGGAGAGTTGTGTGCCGCGGCAGCCGGCACACGACCCTTGTTCAACCATGCGCCGACCCAACGGCCTCGGCTGTCACGCTCGCTGCTGACGCACCGGTCGGGCCAGCCGTGGTCGTTGCCGGTCCGTAGTCGTTAGCCGCAAAAGGAACCGACATGCCCATCAAGTCGGTTCTTTTGCTCACGTTGGCACTGAGGGAGCGGGACTCATGCAGGCGGAACACGTCCTGCCCAGAGAAGCGTTGTGGTGCCAATCGGTGGAGCCGCCGTCCCCGGCGGGCTTTGACGTGCACAATCAGAGAACCCGCCGGGACGGCGGGTTCCACCTCGGTCAACTGAAACGTCCCAGCTGGGCGGGCCGATCGCTGGCGCTCGAGGCTACAACCATCAAGATCGCGCGCTACTGGACGATCTCGATATTCTCGAGCAGGTTGATTCCGTCCCGGGTCGCGAGTTTGCCTTTCACCGTGATGGTCTTGGCGGCGTATTCGGCCAGCTTGTCGTTGGCCGGCTTGTGCTCGCCAATCAGCAGGTAGACCGTGCCGTCCGCGCTCTTGATGCCGACGGGAAGGCCGCTGGAGATGCACATCTTCGCGCAATCCGCGTGCTTCGCGCCCTGAGCGCCGTGATCGAGATAGCATGCCATGTCAATGACCTCACCGGTGACGGTGACCTGGTTTCCGGTCTTGGCCATGTCGGTTTTACCCATGTGTTCGCCGGACATGTCGCCTTCCGCAGAAGCGAGCGGCACGACCACGGCCAAAGCCGCGGCGACGGCGAGGAGGGAAAGGAATTTGGGAACAAATGCGGAGTTTTTCATGAGCGTGATGGGATTTGCGGTTGGACGGAGCTGGATGACCAGCTCTCCCAAGGAACTCGCCTTGCAGGAAATCGCAACTGGGGGGTGGGATTCAATCGGTTCGCAGCAGACCCGGAAACCTGCCGACTGCTGTTAATGTGGTGCTTGCAGGCCGCCCGGCGGGTTGCCACCGTCGGGGCCAAGCATGGTTTATCCAGAACCTCCCGCGATTCTGACGGGGCGCGATTTGCGTCCTGCGGATCTAGACCACGATCTTCCCGGCGCCCTCCTCCGCACGTACGCGTGGATGTCTGCCTCCCGGACGGCCGATAACCGGATCCTGGACCTGTTCCGGCAGGGTCTGATCCGGGGCACGGTCACGGGCGGCCAGGGAAACGAAGGGCTGATTGTCCCGCTCGCGCTCCTGGCCGACAAGGCGGTCGATGTCATTTCCTTCACCCATCGGGATTTGGGCGGACAGCTCATCTGGAGCAGTCATCTCGTCGACCATCTGAACCAGTATTTCGCCAACGCCGCCAGCCCGACCCAGGCGCGCGAGGGCAACATCCATCACGGCGATCCGCGAAACCGTTCGCTGCCGATGATCAGCCACCTCGGGATCATGGTTTCCAACGTGGTGGGCGCCACCGACTCGCAGCGCCGCTTCGGGCGGCCCGCCGTGGGCTTCGCGTTCATCGGCGACGGGTCGAGCAGCACGGGCGATGTGCACGAATCGCTCAACCTCGCGTCGTTGCTGGGCGTGCCGGTGCTTTTCGTCATCGAGAACAATCGCTACGCCTACTCGACGCCGGTCAGCGAGCAATACGCGGCGGGGACGGAACTGTGGCAACGCGCCGCCGGTTACGGTATCCCGGGCTCCGTTCTGGACTGCACTGCGGATGTCGTCGCGAATCTCCGGACGTTTTCCGCCGCCATCGACCAGGTCCGGCGGACCGGCCGGCCGATGCTGATCGAGGCGAAAACCCTGCGATTGCGGGGCCATGCGGCCTACGACACGTGCGATTACCTGAAGCCGGGAGAAGCCGAGGCTTTTTTTGCGGCGGATCCGCTGCCGAAACTGCGCGCGCGCCTCGCCGCCGGGGACGGCGGCGCCAAACTCGACGCCCTCGACGCGGAGATCGCGGAATTCGTGGAGAATTGCCTCAAGGTCGCGCTCGCCCAAGCGCGACCTGATCCGGCGGGGATGGCCGCCGACCTGTTCGCGCCGCCCGCGCCGCCGCTGCCTTGGGTGCCCTCGCTCGAATCCAATCCGCAATCCGACATCCAAGATCCGAAATCCGAGGTCCTCACCATGGCGCAGGCGTTGAATCGGGCGTTGCACAAGATCCTCGCCGAGCGGCCGGAGTCCCTGATCCTTGGCCAGGACATCGCCACTTACGGGGGCGCGTTCAAGGTCACCGAGGATTTGTTCAAGGAATTCGGCCGGCCGCGGGTCATGAACATGCCGCTCGCCGAGAGCGGCAGCACGGGTTACGCGATCGGGCTGGCCTTCAACGGACATCGCCCCATCGAGGAGTTCCAGTTCGCCGATTTCTCCACCGAAGCCACCACGCAGATCACGCTGAACGCCGCGACCATGCATTTCCGCTCGGGCGCCCGGCTGCCGCTGGTGCTGCGGTTCCCCTGCGGCGGCGGACTCACCTTCGGATCGTTTCATTCGGAGGAGCTCGAGTCATTCTTCCTCTCGATGCCGGGTCTCAAGGCCCTGTATCCAAGCACGCCGCAGGATGCGTTCAATGCGTTGCTTGCGGCCTTTGAAGACGACAACCCGGTCCTGCTGTTCGAACACAAGGGCCTCTATCGCCGCGGCAAGCACCCGGTGACCTGGGACTCGCGTTACCGCGACGTCTGGAACCCAAACCGCGTCCGTTCGGGCGACTACGCGACGCTGGTGACCTATGGCGAGATGGTCCATCTGGCCGGCGAAGTGGGCGATTACTTCACGTCCGAATATGAGCGCACGTTCGATCTTTGGGACCTCCGCGCCCTGTCCCCGCTCCGGTTGGACGCCATCAAGGAATCCCTGGCGCGGACGCACCGGCTCATTGTCCTGCACGAGGGCCGGCGCACGCACGGCTTCGGCGCCGAACTGGTCGCGAGCCTGACCGAGGAGCTGTTCTTCTCGCTGGAGGCGCCGCCGCTGCGGCTCGGCGCGCTGGACCTGCCCGTGCCCTTCGCCCCCGAATTGGAAGCGGTCTTCCGGCCCACGAAGGAGAAGGTGATCGATTCCATTGTCCGGTGGATGGGCTGAACGGAGGGCGGATTTCGGATTGGCGATTGCGGAAAGACTCCTGTTTGATTGACCCACTTGAAATCAAAACGTCCACCGCAGCGTAGATCGCTTTCCGGTCTCCGGTCTCCGCAGTCCGGTGTCGCCCCCGCAGCGTGGGCGCGCATCCGGCTGTTCGCCATGGACGTCGATGGCATCCTCACCGACGGCACCGTGACCATCCATGCGGACGGCACGGAAGCGAAGACGTTTTCCGTGCTCGACGGCATGGGCCTCGTGCGCTGCCGCAACGCCGGCATCGTCCTGGCCTGGATCTCCGGCCGCGCCTCCGCGGTCACGAAGGTCCGGGCCGGCGAACTCAAGATTCCCCACGTCATTCAGGGGCGGACGGACAAACTCGTCGCCCTGCAGAAACTGGCGGGCCGGCTCGGTCTCGCCGCCGCGGAAGTCTGCTACATGGGCGATGACGATATCGACGCCCCCGCGCTGCAGTGGGCCGGCGTCGGCGCCACGGTGTCCACGGCCATGCCGGCGGCCGTCGCCGCGGCGGGTTACGTCGCCCTGCGGCCGGCCGGTCGCGGGGCCGTGCGGGAGGTGTGCGACCACATCCTCGCGGCGTCGGACTGACTTCCTCCTGTGCGCTCCCGACCGTTCGTACTTCTGATGCTCTGCGCCTGGGCGGCCCTTCCGGGGGCGGGGTCGCTGCGCGCGGCGGAAGAACGCTCGACCTCCTTTACGGCCAATGCGCCGGTGATCAATTTCCGCGTGTCCACGTTCACCCGGGACGGGTTTCGTTCGTGGCTGTTGCGCGGGTCCGAGGGAACCTACGTGAATGACACGCAGCTCGACGTCGTGGACCTCAATCTCACCGTTTTTGCCGGCAACGCCTCCAACAAGGTGGAATCGGTTTTTCTGAGTCCGTCGGCGGTGGCCCTGATCGGCGCGGGCCGCGTGCGCGGACCGAAGGAGCTGCGTTTGATCACCGACGATTTCGAGGCGACGGGAGAGGACTGGCTCTATGATCACCGCCAGAAAAAGGTTTCCATCCACCGGGACGTCCGGGTAGTTTTCCACGCCCGGTTGAACGATATCCTGCGATGATCCGCCTCCGCCTTGTCCTGCCCTGCCTCCTGGTCGCGCTCTGGCTGCCCGCCATGGCCGCGGAGGAACCGGCGGCCGACACCGTGATCCAATCCCAATCGTGTGAAATCACGAGCACGGACACGCAGACGCTCTCGGTGTTTACCGGCAACGTGACCGTGACCGGCAACGACATCCGCATCACGTGCGATCGCCTTGACGTCGTGTCGCTGCGCAGCGGCGGCAAGCAGGATACGCTGGGGAAGCAGGAGCGCTTCAAGTCACTCGTGGCGACGGGCAAGGTGCGCATCACGCAAGGCGATCGGGAGGCCACCTGCGAACATGCCGAGGTGCTGCCGGGCGAAGATCGCATCACCCTCACCGGACGGCCCATGGTGATCGATCACGGCAACAACTCCACCGCCACGGGCGAGCCGCTGATCCTCTATCGCGGCGAGCGGCGGATCAACGGCACCAATGTCCGGATCGTTCTGCCGCCGCTGAGAGACCTCGGGTTTGACCGGCAGCAACCGCCTCCCGTGCCGACGGAGGAGCCGCACAAGCTGCCCTGAGCATGGCCACCACCTCGCATCCGGTGCACCCTGTGCCACCCGCGATTTCCGCCGCGGCGGCGCCCGAGTCGGGGCCGGCGGTGTCCATCCGCACGGAGGGTCTGGTGAAGATTTTCGGGCAGCGCGCGGTGGTCAACGGCATCGATCTCCGGATCGACGCCGGTGAGATCGTGGGCCTGCTGGGACGCAATGGCGCCGGGAAGACCACCACGTTTTACATGATTGTCGGCCTCGTGCCGGTGACGCGCGGCCGGGTGTTCATCAACGGCGCCGATGCCACCCGCCTGCGCATGCACCGTCGGGCGCGGCTCGGCATCGGCTATCTGCCGCAGGAGGCGTCGGTGTTCCGCAAACTCACGGTCGAAGAGAACATCCTCGCCATCGTCGAGACGCTGCGGCTTGCGCAGCGCGACCGCCCGGCGTGCGTCCGCCGGCACCTGGACGAACTCGGCCTCAGCCACCTCGCCGGACAGAAGGCCTACACGCTGTCCGGCGGCGAACGGCGCCGGCTGGAGATCGCCCGCGCGTTGGTGACCGCCCCCCGGTTCCTGCTGATGGACGAGCCGTTCAGCGGCATCGATCCGATCGCCGTCGCCGACGTGCAGCAGATCATCCGCCAGCTGAAGGAGCGTGGCATCGGCGTGCTGATCACCGACCATCAGGTCCGCGAAACCCTGAACATCGTTGACCGCGGCTACATCATCCACGAGGGCCGGGTCATTGCCGAGGGGCCCCGGGATTACCTGATCAACGACGCCAAGGCGCGGGAATTCTACCTCGGCAAGGATTTTAATCTCTAACCCATGCCCAAAGCCATTCACGGCATTTCCGTCGCTCATTTTTTCGAAACCTACGGCGCCAAGCTCAGGCTCGAGCTGGTGACGGGTCACGAAGGCTTGCATCGCCTCATCCGTGAACCGGCGATCAACCGGCCGGCGCTCGCGCTCACCGGATTCTTCAAGTATCTCGCGAACAAACGCATCCAGGTGCTGGGCGCCGCCGAGATGACCTTCCTGCGCACGCGCGACGAAAGCGTCCAACGTCATGTCCTGGGCGGCATGGCCGACCGCCACATCCCCTGCATCGTCCTGACGCGGAATTACAACTTCCCGCACGCGATGCTCGAAGTCGCGCAGGCCCGCCACCTGCCGATTTTCCGCACGCCGATGATCACGATGAACTTCGTGAACACGGCCACGCTATTCATGGACAACGAGTTCGCCCCGTCCGCCACCGAGCAGGGCACCACGGTCGACGTCAAAGGCGTGGGCGTGATGATCCGCGGGGACAGCGGCGTGGGCAAGTCGGAGTGCGCGCTCGCCCTGGTCGAACGCGGCCACAGCCTGATCGCCGACGACATCACCATCATCAAGCTGCTCGATGAACGCGAGCTGATGGCCAGCAGCCGGCCGATCACGCGGGGCTACATGGAGTGCCGCGGCATCGGCATCATCAACATCGCCGAGATGTTCGGCATCAAGAGCGTCCGGCTCGAAAAACGCATCGACATGGTCGTGAGCCTGCGGGAGTGGACGCCGGACGCGGTGGAGGAGCGCACCGGACTCGAGGAAAACTATTACGAGATCCTCGGGATCAAGGTGCCCCACATCGAACTCTATGTGCGCCCCGGCCGGGACATCGCCCGCCTGATCGAGGTGGCGGCCATGGTGCAGGCGCTCAAACGCATGGGCCACGATCCGGCCAAGGATTTCAACGACCGCCTGATCGCGCACATGGCGGAAAATCCCGCCGGGATCAAGAAGTTGCTCAAGGTGACCGAAACCCCCTTTCCGCGCGAGGAGTCCAGCCACCGGACGATTCTTTAGGATTCTGGCGGGCTTGCGTCCCGCCGGAATCCAGGTGGAAAACTTCCGATCTCCCTTCGATGCCCTCCCTTCGTTTTGACGGCCGCCGCAGCGATGAATTGCGCCCGATCACCTTCGAGATCGGCCCGGCTCCCTATGCCGCCGGTTCGGTGCTGGCGCGTTTTGGCCACACCCAGGTCATCTGCGCCGCGACGATCGAGCCGAAGGTGCCCGCGTGGATGCGGCAGCAGGGCGTGACCGGCGGCTGGTTGACGGCCGAATATTCCATGCTCCCCTACAGCACGCTCGAGCGCAAACCGCGCGACATCAGCCGCGGGAAGCTCGACGGCCGTACGGTCGAGATCCAGCGCCTCATCGGGCGCTCGCTCCGCGCCGTCATCGATCTGCAGAAACTCGGCGACAACACGCTGTGGATCGACTGCGACGTCCTGCAAGCCGACGGGGGCACCCGCACGGCCTCGATCACGGGCGCGTATCTCGCCGCGCGTCTCGCCATCCAAAAGCTGCTCGACGACCATCGCCTCGGCGCGAACCCGCTGAACGATTCGGTGGCCGCGATCAGCGTGGGGCTGCTGGCGGGGCAGGAGTTGCTCGACCTCGCCTACGTCGAGGACAAGGACGCGGAGGTGGACTGCAACGTCGTGATGACCGGCCGTGGCCAGTTTGTCGAAGTGCAGGGGACGGGAGAGGAAGCGACGTTCTCCCATGAGCAGCTCCAGCAACTGCTCGCGTTGGCGCAGAAGGGGCTCGAGGACCTGGCGGGCCTGCAGACGGCCTTTCTGACGAGGCATCTGTTGAAGTTCTAGCGGCGCGGCGTCACCTCCGGTTTTCGTGGCCGCGAGCGCCAGCGAGTGGGTCCAATGTGGAGATCAGGGAATCAGGTATGCGCTTATCGGTTGTAGCTGTATGTCCGTGGCCGCATGCACAGGGACAGCCATGAGCTTTATGCTGTAAACCATAAGTGGCAGTGTTTTGAGGTTTTGGGCGCGAGAAGCGCGTCCTCGCTTTCCTGATTTCCCCATTGCCTTCCGACCGTGGCCGCGAGCGCCAGCGAGTGGATCCGATGTGGGAATCAGGAAATCAGGTATGTAATTGAATGTAGGGCGGCATCGCCGGATGCCGCCATTTTCCGGCCTGGCCGACCCGGCGGGGTGCGGCGACGGCGGGGTACGGTGACCCCGCCCTGCTATGAGGCCGTGGGAGTCGAGCACAAAAAGCTCCGCCTGGGCACGCGGGGTAGCGTGCGTCGCAAGCCAAGAAGGAGTTGGGGCCTTGAGCGGGGGGACGTTCTCCGCCATGACGCGCCAGCCGCGAGCCGGCGGTCCAACCTGCTATCCAAGCGTCGGCGAACCGAGCGGTAAGATGACTTATGCGGAAGGGTGGCGGAAACGAACGGTCCCATCTACAAGCCGGGAGTGACCCCAAGGGCGGGAACGGACGCGTGCCGCCCCCGCCACCCAAGTCCCCGGGCGCTCACGCCAGCTTCAGGCCCAGCTTTTCCGCCGGGCACTGGCCGGTGTTGATCCGCCATAAATCGATCGCCAGCCGCCGGGCGGCGGCCACCGCCAGGCGCTTGCGGGCGCGTGGCCCGCTCGCGGCCCGCAGCTTTTGCAGCGGCGGATACTGCGGTTGCCACCGGAGCAGCCGCCAGACCGCTTCCACGAGCTGATGGCGCACCCGCGGATTGCCGTGCTTGTTGACGCCGCCCTGCTGGCGTTTGCTGCCGGTCGAGCGTTCGCTCGGACACAACCCGGTGTAGCTGGCCACCTGCCGGCGGTTCTGGAACCGCTGCCAGGTCAGGATCTCCATCTGGAGCAAGCCGGCGGTCGATGGGCCGACTCCTTTGGGCACGCTCTGGCCGGCCCCACACTGTTCCACCCGGGCGGTCCAACGGGCCAGTTCCTGATCCAAGCGTTCGGCCTGTTGCTGCCAGTCATGCACCTGCTCGCGCAACCACTCCGGCAACTCCTGCCGCAGCCACGCCCAAACCTTCGGCTGCCACCACTGCGCCGGGGCCTGGAAACCCTGGGCCAGCATCAGCCCGTGGCCGCGCACGATGCTGCGCGCTCGTTCCTTCAGCAACGCGCCGCGTTGCCGGCCGATCGCCCGGCGCTGTTCCTGCTCCGGGGTGGGGACCCGCACCACGCTGAACGCCGCGGTGTTGCCCTGCACGTAGCGGTCCAGGCGCAGGCACAGTTCCCGCGCGTCGCGTTTGTCCGTCTTCACCCGCTGGCCCTGCTCGTCCCAGCGCCGCGGCACCACCACGAAGTTGGTCACCCCCAGCGCCGTCAGCCGCCGGTGCAACCCGTAGCCGCACGGCCCAGCTTCGTAACAGCTATAGACCCGCGCTCCGCCGGCCACGAGCTGGGCGGCCAGCGCCACCAACTCGGTCCAGCTGCGCTTCTGCGCGGGCTGCGGTACCATTCCCCCGGTTTGCCGGCATACCGTGATTTGCGTGGCATGCACATCCAACCCCAACTTGATAATCACTCCCGTCTCGACGGAAGCACGCTCCAGCGTACACTCGATCTCGATAGTTTTTGTTGTCATGGCGCCGACAGGTTGACCCTTTGTGGGTCGCCTGTCGGCTTCATGTCATCTACAACGAAAGATACATCGCGGAATGGCGACGACCAAGGTCGCGCCTTGCATTCGACTAATTTGATCCGGCTCAAACCGGCGCCATTGCCTTGGCCGGCGAGGCGGGCAGTGACGGCAGGCTGCGGCGGCGCCAGACGTAGAAGATCGCCGGATAGACGAGCAGTTCCATCAGCGTCGAGGTGATGACGCCGCCGACCATCGGGGCCGCAATGCGTTTCATCACGTCGGCCCCCGCGCCGTGGCTCCAAAGGATCGGCAGGAGTCCGGCAATGATCACCGCCGCGGTCATGGCTTTCGGGCGGACCCGCTTGACCGCCCCGTGGTAGATGGCGTCGCGGAGATCGCGCGGCGAGTTCAGCCGGCCCTGCTTCTTCCAGTCTGCGTGGGCGAGGTCGAGGTAGAGGAGCATCACGACGCCGGTCTCGGCATCGAGCCCGGCGAGGGCGATGATGCCGACCCACACGGCGACGCTCAGGTTGTAGCCGGAGAGATCGAGCATCCAGAACGCGCCGACGAGCGAGAAGGGCACGGCGAGCAGGACGATCGCCGTTTTGACCAGCGACTGGGTGTTGAGGTAAATGATGAACAGGATGATCAGCAGCGTGATCGGAATGACGAACAGCAGCCGCTGTTGGGCGCGCTGCATGTATTCATACTGGCCGCTCCAGACGATGTTGTAGCCCGCGGGCACCTTGAGTTCGCCCTGCGCAATGGCCTCGTCGATCACGCGGCGAGCCATCGTGACATAGGTGCCGATGTCCACGCCATGCACATCGACGTAAACCCAGGCGTTGGGGATGGCCCCTTCGCTTTTCACCCCCATCGGCGCGGCGACCACGCGCAGCCGGGCGAGCTGGCCAAGCGGCACCTGGGCCAGCGGTGCGGCACCACTGCCGCCACTCACGCCGGCGGAGCCGCCAGTCATGCCGGCATCCCCGCTTGCGGCTGGGGCCGGTACGGCGCCCATTCCGCTCGTGCGCACCGGAATGGCGATCTGGCGCAGGGCCTCGAGGTTTTCGCGGTAGTCGCGATCGTAGCGCAGAATGACGCCGTAGCGTTCGAGCCCTTCGATCGTGGTGGTCAGCGGCATGCCGCCCAAGGCGACTTCCAGCACGTCCTGCACGTCGCGGATGGTGAGCCCGTAGCGGGCGATCGCGTCGCGATCGATGTCGAATTCGATGTAGTTGCCCCCCATCACGCGTTCGGCGAATACGCTGCCCGTGCCGGGGACGCGGCGGATCAGCGCCTCGATGCCGCCGGCGATGCGTTCGAGCTCGGCGAGATCGGATCCGGCGACCTTGATGCCCACCGGGGTCTTGATGCCGGTCGCGAGCATGTCGATGCGGGTCTTGATCGGCATCGTCCAGGCGTTTGTGAGCCCGGGGAGTTGGACCGCGCGATTCATTGCGTCGACCAGTTCGTCAAGGGTGCGAGGCCGGTGGGCGACGACCTGGCCCGCCTCATCGCGAAGATCGACGGCCGGCCACTCCTCCTCGGGCTTCAGCATGATCGTGGTCTCGATCATATCCATCGGCGCGGGATCGGTCGCGGTCTCGGCCCGGCCGACTTTGCCAAACACCTGATGGACCTCGGGGAAACTGCGGATGATCCGGTCGGTCTGCTGCAACACTTCGTGCGCCTTGGTTGGCGAAATGCCGGGGAAGGTGGTCGGCATGTAGAGCAGGTCGCCTTCGTAGAGCGGCGGCATGAATTCCGAGCCGAGATGCTGGTAGGGGAACGCGACTCCGGCCTTCTCGGCCCAGTCATGGAGGCGGCCCGGGGCCAGATGGTCCGTGACCACGCGGTTCCACGGGAAAAAGACCCAGGCGACGATGAACGCCGCGCCGCCGATGACCGCCCAGCGGAACCGGATGACGAAGTCGATGAGCGGATGGTACAACCAGATCAGCAGGCGGTTCAGCGGGTTTTTCTCCTCCGCCAGGA
>DASRKV010000206.1:0-2687 GCA_035648795.1 Opitutaceae bacterium | reverse complement strand
GAGCTGGAAGGGCTCGAATTCCTATCTCAACGGGACGAAATCGCAGTTCACAGCCGACTGGACCGAGTCGGATGCCGGAGTGGCGCTGGATGGCTCCGTCACGGCGGGCTCGCCCTTTCCCAAAGCCCGGGCCTTGGGCTTTTTCTTGGACACCGAGTCGGTGGACTACGTCATTGACCTGCCTCGGGCCTCGTTTGCCGGCGGTCGTCTCGAACCCTCCGGTGGAGAGATTTCCCGGGCGCAGCCGGCCGATCCAACCTTTTTCCGCGGCGCGGTCGACCATGTCGCACTGGTCGACGCCCAGGGCAACTGGCGACTAACGCTCGCGCTCGATCGGCCGCGTCCGGTGACCGTGACCGATGTGTGGGAGGCGGAGGCCGGCCGTGTTTATCGCGTGCGGATCCAGCTTCACGCCGGTCCCTGGCCGATCGACGATCCGCTCAAGCTCGGCCTGATTTTCAAACTCACCGGCACGCCGCACGCGGCGGCCGCGAACCTTTCGGTGGACACGGCCGCGCCGCGCTATCCCTTCGACGGCTTCGGCGGAAACTTTCGCGTCTATAACGAGACACCGATCGTCGGCTACAGCCTCGAAAATCTGCAGGTGTCCTGGGCGAGGATCGATTTCAACGCCATGGCCTGGGACCACGACCGCAGCGCTCCCGCGCCCAGCGCACCGCTGCTGCGCACCTTTGCGCTGATGCAGCGGGTGCAGCAGGAGAAGATGCCCTGGATTCTCAGCCTGTGGTTTCTGCCCGAACGGTTTTACACCGATCCCAACCAGCGTCCCTTCGGCACCTTCGGCCGCCGGATCGCGCCCGACCGCTGGCCGGAATTCCTCGACCTGCTTGGCAGCTACCTGGTGTACATCAGGAGCCACTACGGCGCGGAGCCCGATCTGTTCTCCTTCAACGAGCCGGATCTCGGCGTTTCCATCGGCTTTACCGGCGAGACTCATCGGGACGCGATCAAGCGGATTGGCGCCTACCTGGCCTCGCTCGGACTGAAGACCAAGCTGCTGCTGGGCGACACCGCCAATCCGCGCGATTCCCACGTCTTCGCCCTGCCCACGGCCGCCGACCCGGAGGCCCTGCGCTACGTTGGCGCGGTCTCCTTCCACAGTTGGGGCAACGGCACGCCCGAACAGTACACCGCCTGGGCCGACGTGGCGGAGTGGGTGCGCCGGCCGCTGCTGGTGGCCGAGGCCGGGGTCGACCCCGGGGCGTTTCAGAATTCGGCCTACGACAGCTATGCCTACGGCCTGAGGGAAGCCCGCCAGTTTCAGGAACTCCTCCGGTACGCGCGGCCGCAGGCGCTGATCTATTGGCAGTTCACCGACGACTACGGCCTGGTCCATGTCGGCCCGAACAACGCGATCGAGCCCACGCCGCGGTTCTGGCTGATGAAGCAATTCGTCAATCTCACGCCGACCAAGAGCCACGCGGTGGCCTCTTCCAGCGATCAGTCCGACGTGCTCGTCAGCGCGTTCACCCGCGGGAACGCCATCGTCGTGCACGTCCTCAATCTCGGCGCCGATCGTGCCGCCGCGATCGCCGGATTGCCGGCTGGGATCTGGCGAACGGTGACTTCGACGGAGGCCGCCGGCTACCAGGAAGCGGTGGCGACCTTGGCCGGCGGCGCTGCGCCGGATGCGCTGCATCTCCCGGCCCGAAGCCTCACCACGCTGGTCCGGAAGGAGTGACGGTCTCCTGGCTTCATTTTTCCGCGTACGGGAGCCTGTCGGACCGGGCGATGACGCAAAGCCGGAAGAGGCGGCAGACTTGTGGCCACCCAGCGAACGATGCAGCATCCGCAGACGCATCCGATCATACCATGAACCAAAATCCGACCAAGCCCTGGACTGCGGAAGACGTGCTCGCATTGAGCCGGAGCTACCAAGGCGCCTGCGTCCTCGCCGCCGCCGCCGAACTGGACCTTTTCCTTCCCTTGGCCGGCGGACCGCTTACCGCCGAGGCATTGGCGAATCGGCTGCACTGCGATTTGCGGGGGCTGACCGTGCTGCTCGACGCGCTCGCGGCATTGCAGCTCTTGGAGAAAACGGAAGACGGTTACTCCTTGGCGACTGGTGTCGCGGCCACGCTCACGCCGGATGGTGAGCAGAGCGTGCGTGCGATGGCGCAACACCAGGCCAACTGTCTCCACCGCTGGGCCCAACTGGCTCGCGTGGTGCAGACCGGCCGTCCGGCCGAGCGCAGTCCCAGCCTCCTGGGCGAGGCCGGCGACCAAGCCGCTTTCATCGGCGCGATGGACAATATTTCCAACTGCGTCGCCGAGTCGGTGATTCGCGCCGTGGTGCCGCCGGACTTCACGCGGTTGCTCGACGTCGGCGGGGCGTCGGGGACGTGGACGATGGCATTTCTGCGCGCCTGCCCCGCCGCCACCGCGGTGCTGTTTGACCTGCCGCCCGTCATCCCCATGGCGGATCGCCGGCTCGCCGCAGCCGGACTGCGCGAACGCGTCCGGCTCGTCGCGGGTGATTTCGCGACCGATGCGCTGCCGGCCGGCGCCGACCTCGCGTGGGTCAGCGCCATCGTTCACCAAAACTCTCGTGAGCAAAACCGCCGCCTGTTCGCGAAGGTTTTCGCGGCGCTCGCCCCCGCCGGCCGCATCGCAATCCGCGACGTCCTGATGGATGACAGCCGCACCGGCCCGGTGCCGGGCGCGCT
>DASRKV010000205.1:0-5536 GCA_035648795.1 Opitutaceae bacterium | reverse complement strand
CGGTGCATTCTGCGGCGACTACGCCGGCGCCAATGTGATCTACGCTGAAAACTCTCCTGCCGCGGTGCAGGCGTGGGAAGGTCTGCTTCACTCTGAGGAGCTCGAAGCAATCTTTACCCCCGAAATGATCCGCCGGCATTTTCACGTCCTCGATCTGGGCAATATCCTCCCCGGTCAAAACTTCGAGCTGCCGCCGCCCTACGTCGTCGCGTTCAGTGCCGCCGGTGAAACCGCCCCCGCACGCGTCGACCAGCTCGCGCGTACGATCACGATTTTCCCTGCACGCGCCTCAGCAAAAGCACGCGTTCACTGGGCCCTTTATCCCCGCGCCACCCGCATCGAACTCGCCGGCCGCGAATTCGCCGACAACGCCGAGATCGGCCTCGCGCCCGAAACGACGCTCGTCCTCACGGCGCCGGACGGCGCCCACGATAACTGGCGACTGCTCGTCGCCTCGGGGCCGGCGCCCCGTTGATACTCCTCCGAAGGCAGCTTTTATTGAATCTTACGGAATGAAGTGACGTTGGTGGAGCGCGTTGTCCCCAACGCGCCCAGTCTTGGGGACAAGCCGCTCCACCTCGATCCGCCACTACATTATGTAAGCCTCAGTAGAATCCGGGAAGGGGCGAATTCGTGTGGTGCGGACCGCCGCTGAGGCAGGGCGGCATTGCCAAATGGCGCCTCCAATGCGGAGCAAGTGCGGCGGGGTTCGGCGACCCCGCCCCACAATGCTGTGCGCCCCCAATCGGACCACCCGCTCCGACTACGTCAGCACCAGCACGTCGTGGTCCGCGATCGTACCGACTTCGAACCGCACCCAGCCTTCCGCCACCGTCGCCGGCACCACTTGCCCTGAAACCAACGATGCCACGCCACCCTTCAGGCTGGCGGGCAACCGCACCGCCACGCGTAGTGGTCCAATCGGAATCAACTCGTGTACGGGCGTCCGCCACGTCCCCGCGCTCGTGAGGTTCACGAGGTGCAGCACCAGCCGACCGGACTGTTGATACAGCTGGCAATCCATCAACCCGCGGCCTTCGACGCGCAACGGCACATCGTCCTTCACCGCCCAGCGCACCAGGTTTGCGAGCAGATCGCCGTGATCCGGCAGATTTTCGCGGGAGAACCGCCGGTCGAGGTCCGCCGGCAGATAGGCGACGCGTCCGCCACCGGTCGCTTCGCGCAACACGAGTCCCGCGATATCCGTTTTCGGCTCGTGCAGCCACGCCGATTCCACCGGCGCTGACGGCATTGGCGGCACAAAAGTCAACGGCACCGTCGCGCCCGGGTCGATCGCCAGCGGTTCCAGCATTCCGCCAAACGCCAGAAGGTCCGTCTCGCTGAAACCCCGCAGCACAGCGTGACGTTCGGGAGCGAGCCGCAGATACGTTTGCGTCCAATCGCGCGCCCACGCCGTCCGCCTCGCCTCGTCGCGAAACGCATGCCCCGCCGGGACGTGCGCGCCGAAGAGATCCGCCAGCGCAAAATCAGCGCGGACGTCGCCCCACTCGTTGCACAACGAGCTCAGGCCCGTCGCCAGCAGGCTGCCGCCGCGAGCCACGAACCGCCGGACCGCCGCCACCTGCGCGTCCGCCAGCGCCGCCAGATTGGGCAGAATCATCAGCCGGATCCCGAGTTCGTCGGCGACGCGCTCAAGGTCATCCACGTGCACGGGCACGTACGGGATCCGCGCCCGCACCAGCGCCTGCATGAAGCCGTTCCACGGATCGTCGACCAGCGAACCCGCGTCATCGCGGCCGAAGAAATCCATGTTCCGCTGCGTCCACAGCAGCCCCACCGTCGCCACGGGCCACCGGTTTACCAAGAACTCCGCGTGGTCGCGGTGCCACCGCCACAGCGGCTCCGCCGTCTGCAGCATGCGGCGGTCCTCCTGCATGCCGCCGACATGGTGCCACCACGGCTGCACGCCGCCGGCGAATCCTTCCACCACCCACATCCGCGCCTCCGGCTCCGGTTTCGTCGCCAGCCGGAATCCATGCTCGGTCAGATGATACATCGCCATGCTTTCGGGGATGACCTTGTCCCAGCCGCCGACCGCATGGATCCGCTTCCCGATCTCCCCGTTGTGCTGGAACCCCTCGGCGTCGAACCGCCGCTGATCATCGAGCATCACCATCTCGGTGCGCCGGTAGATCTCGCGGTCGTCGCGGAACACCCGCGACTGCCAGACCTGCGAACCCGCCATCATCCCGACCCAGATGCACTCCGCCCCGCCCGCCTCGCGCGTCACGCGGTTGAACTCGTCCCAAATCTCCAGCCGCCGGGCGTAGTTCCACTGGATCCAGTCGCGATACACCGGATCGTTCCAGTTCACGGCGCGCGGAATCCCGTGCCCCGACCGTGCGCGAAACAGCCGCTCGCAATTCTCGCAATAGCAGGGCTGGTCCCGCATCGGCCCGTTCCAGTTGTTGTCCGTAAATCCCTCCGGCCGGTAACGCGTCGCCACCTCGCGCAGGATGGCCGGAATGTGCTCATGGTAATACGGGCCGTTCACACACGCGACGTAGAGGTCCGTCACCCGCTGCGGTTCGCCCCGGGCGTCGCGCGCGAACCAGTCCGGATGGGCGCGATAAAACGTCTCGTCCGCGCGGTTCGAATCCATCCGCGCGAACACCGCGAGCCCGTCCTCCCGGGCCGCGGCCCGCAACTCGCCGAACAGATCGCGGTCGCCCAGATACTTCGCGCGCCGGTGCAGCGGCACTTGCGTCGGATAATACGCCACGATCCCGCCGGCGTTGACAATGACACCCTGCAGGCATGTCCGCTTCCACTGGCCGCGCCACCACACCGTATCGAACCGCGTCGGATCGATCTCCGTCAGGTTCACCTGCCCCCAGCGCAGCGTCCGGCGAAACCACGGGACCTTTGCGTCTGCCTTCGGCGTCGTGGAACCCTCCGCCGCCGGCAGCCGCCAGTCCACCGCGGCCAGTACGGCCGCGCCACCCGCGAGCATTTGCACGAATCGACGGCGCGAAGGATCGGAAATCAGTGAGTCATTCATGGGAGATCACATTGGCGGAACTCGGGCAATTGTCGGAGCCTGCTTATAGGTGAAACGCGATACGACCGCGGGGGCCATACGGTTTATCGCCTGCGAGCAGGCTCCTACACCGTCCGCCGAAGGTTTAGAAGATTACGAGGAAGATCGCGGTTCGATTGCATGATTCCGGCTTAAGCGCGCATCCGCAGATGCACTGCGCAAAAATCCTCCAGCCGCTCCACTGTCACCCGTACCGCACCGGCGGCGGGCTCGACGCGACAAATGCCTTGCGTCCGCAACACGTCGTACGACTCCAGCGTCCCGCCGACGCGCACCGTCGCGCCGACCCCGAACACCGGCAGCAGTCGCCGCACCGGTCGCTCAGGTCCCGACGTCGTGTTCACAAAGGACAGCAGATACTCGCCCACGCTCACCGTCGAACGCGTCAACCCGAGGTGCACGCTCTCCGGCGCGTCGCTTTCGAGCGGCAGCGTGCCGCCCGCCAGCAAGCGCACGCCGCGAATCAGCAGATTCCGCGCGTCCGGATGTCCGAGTTCGTAGGCGATCTGGTCGGGCTGGTTCGCAAAATACAGCGCCTCCCCTTCTCCGTAGCGGTTCCATACCACGGTCGGAAACTCCCGCGCCCATGCTTCCACCCATGCTTTTTCCGGCGGCTGGTTCGGCACGGCCGGCACGTACGTGCAGATCACCTCCGCTCCGGCGCGGGGACGGCAAAGCAGCGTATAGCCCCCGCTCACCAGCAACTCCGTCGCGCCGCTGTCCGCCGCCACGAGCGGATGATCCGGCCGGGCGATGAATTGATAGCAGTCCTTCCGCGTGTCCGCGCGCTCGCCCGTGAAATCGCACCCGAAGACGTCGCCCAACCCGAAGTTCCCGCGCGGCTTCCCCGCTTCGTCATGCAGACTCGTCGCATACGTCGCCACGAGCCTTCCTCCGGAGCGCACGTAACCCCGCAAGACCGCGATCTCCGCATCCGACAGGCAGCGCACGTTCGGCAGGATCAGCACGCGATAGCGCTGCAACCGTTCGGCCGACAGTTGGTCGTCGGCGACGAACTCATAGGGCACGTGGTTTTCCACCAGGACGTTCTCGACACCCTTGATCGACGCGCCAAACCGGTCGCCCTCCGGCGAAGCCTCGCGGTAAAACAATCGCGTCGGACGCGAATAGTAGATGGCGACGTTCGCGACCGGCGCATGGTGCGCAAAGAGCTTCTCGTGATCGCGCACCAAACGATACGCGTCGGCGTTGATGAACGCGTTGCGCCGGTCCGGTGCAGCATCGGGCGCGCTGCCGTTGAAATAGCAGTTCCAAAACCGCCCGCCCGCCGCCAGCGCCTCCCACACCCAAATCCGCAGGTCCACCGGCGGGTCCATCACGTACCGGTGCGCCGTGCCGTTGCCGCCATAAAGGATGACCGTCTCCTTCTCCGGCGCCATCGACTTCAGAAAACGCACGAGGGTTCCGGCGTAGTTCAAATCGACATATCGCAGCGGTTCCTGGATCTCCGTGAGGAAGGCGAAGCTGACCAGATAGTCGAAATGGTCGCGGGCCTGGTAGAGATCGATGCCGGAGTTGACCCGTCCGCCGGTGTCGAACATGCCGAACACCTCGGCCGCGTAAGCCTTCTCCGGTCCGAACGACTTCACGACGTCGCGCATGCGCCGCATGTGCGCTTCGGCGGCCGCCGTCTTCCACGTCATGTAGCGATCCAGCTCGGCGCCGGGCGCCGATTCCGCGGCCGGCAGCGCCGCCCCGGTCGCCTGCTTGAACGCCTCGCGGCAGCGCGTGCAATAACAGATTCCGCCCACGCCGATGCTGTTGTGCCAGATCCCGTCGAGCGGGTAATGGGTGAGCAGATGGCGGATAAACGCCTCCGCGTGCTCGTTGCGGTACACCCCGGTGTAGCACGAGGCGTAAAGCCGCGGTCGCGTGTAGTCCAATTGCAGCGGCCGCCCCGCGGCATCGAGGCTGAACCAGTCCGGAAAGTGCCGGTACACGTGTTCCTCGACCCCGCGAAAGTCCACCCGTCCGATCACGCGGATTCCCGCCGCGCGACAGGCCGTGACAATTTCCTTCAGGAGATCGCGGTCGCCCATGAACCGGTTCACGTTGGCCGCCGGCAGGGGATTCTGGAAGAAGTCCACGATGCCGCCGGCATTCACGACGAGCGTATTGCATGCGGCCTCCTGCAGGTAGCGCACCACCGCCGCCGGATCGTAGCCGCGGGCGTCCGTCTCGCGCAGCACCGTCTGCAGAATCCGCAGCGGCTGCTGGAACCAGGGGCCCTCCGCCCCCGCTGCTCCTACCGGCGGCCCGTGTGTCTCGAGGGCGAACATCCGGCTGTCGCCGAGCGCGGCCAGCGCCGTCGCCCCCGCCATCGTCTGCATGAAGCGGCGGCGGCTCAGATTGATGCTCCCGGCAGAATCGCGATCTTCCTCGCCAGGAAACAAATCGTTTAGTGGATGGTGTAGGAGCCTGCTTGCAGGCAATTTATCCTCCGCATGAGTCCGG
>DASRKV010000204.1:0-3209 GCA_035648795.1 Opitutaceae bacterium | reverse complement strand
CGGCACCCGGACCATGATCATCCTGGTGTTCCGGTGCCCAACCGCTCCCGGGCGTATTTCCGCGCGGTGATGTCCGCGGCCCATTCGCGATGGGCGAGATACCAGTCGACAGTTTTTTCGAGGCCGGTGGAAAACGATTCGCGCGGAGCCCATCCCAGCTCTCGTTGAAGCTTGGCGCAGTTGATCGCGTACCGACGGTCGTGCCCCGGGCGATCGGCGACATGAGCAATCTGGACGGCGTGGGACTGGCCGTCGGGGCGCGGGCATTTCCGGTCCAGCAATGCGCAGATGGATTGCACGATCTCGATGTTGGGCTTCTCACTCAAGCCGCCGATGTTGTACGTCTCGCCGCAACGGCCCTGGCGCAGGATGAGCCAGATCGCGGCGGCATGATCTTCGACGTAAAGCCAGTCGCGGATCTGCCGGCCATCGCCGTAGACCGGCAGCGGTTTCCCCTCGATGGCGTTCAGAATCACCAGCGGGATCAGTTTTTCGGGAAAGTGATAGGGCCCGTAATTGTTGGAACAGTTCGTGGTCAACACGGGCAGGCCGTAGGTATGGTGGTAGGCGCGGACAAGATGGTCGCTGGCGGCTTTTGATGCCGCGTAGGGCGAGTTCGGCGCGAATGGCGTCTCTTCCGTGAAAGCCGGCTCGCCGGGTGCCAGCGTGCCGTACACTTCGTCGGTGGACACGTGCAGGAACCGGAATGCGCTTCTGCGCGGCTCGGAAAGCTGGGTCCAATACTGGCGGGCGCAGTTGAGCAGGCGCAACGTGCCAACGACATTGGTCAGAATGAATGGCTCGGGCGAATCGATGGAGCGGTCGACGTGTGACTCGGCGGCAAAATTGACGACCGCGTCAATCCGATGGTCGGCCAGCAGACGGCTCATGAGGCCGGCATCGCCGATATCGCCCTGCACGAAAACGTAGCGCGGGTCGCCGGCCAGATCGACCAGGTTGGACGGATTGCCGGCATAGGTCAGCTTGTCGAGATTGACGAGCCTGGTCAGGATCGGGTCGTTGTCAGTGAGGCGCTGGCGGATGAAGTTTGAGCCGATGAAGCCGCAGCCGCCGGTGACGAGGAGGTTCATTTAAGGGTGAGGGGTGAAGGAGATCACTTTTCCAGCACAAGACCGAGACTGTCGCGCCAGTCGGGCAGCCGCAGGCCGAAATCGCGGGCGAGCTTGTCGCACGACATCACGGAATAGGACGGTCGCTTCGTGGGGGTGGGATATTCGGACGAACCAATGCCTTCGATCTCGCGGCATTTCCGATCCTCTGCGGGCATCAGCTCGACAATCGCGCTGGCAAATCCGTGCCAACTGGTCTGGCCCGACGAGCACAGGTGATAAATGCCCTGGCGGGGTCCGGACTTGGCCGCCGCGAGCGTCGTCTTGAGCGCCAGCGCAGTCGTCTCGGCGATCATTCGCGACCAGGTTGGACAGCCAATCTGATCCCGCACGACGCGGAGCTTTTCGCGTTCGCGGGCCAGTCGCATCATGGTCAGCATGAAGTTGCTGCCTCGGGCGCCATAGACCCAGCACAACCGGAAGATCAGATGATCGCAGCCGACCTGCTGAATCGCCTGGTCGCCGGCCAGTTTGGTCCGGCCGTAGACGCCCAGCGGATTCGGCGGGTCCTCCTCGACATAGGGGGAGGTCTTGGATCCGTCGAACACGTAATCGGTGGAGTAGTGGACCAGCAGGGCGCCCCGCTTCTTGGCCTCGACGGCCATGATCCCCGGCGCCTCGCCGTTGATTTTCGTGGCGAGGGCGGTCTCGGTTTCCGCCTTGTCGACTGCGGTATAGGCCGCGGCGTTGATGATGATCTCCGGCGAACTGTCCTGAATCCACTGTCGGATGGAGTCCGGGCTGGTCAGATTGACGTCGGGATAATCCACGCAGACCAATTGGCTCAACGGTGCGAGTGTCCGGCGGAGCTCCCAACCGACTTGCCCGATCTTGCCGAACAAAAGGATTCTGGGTGAATTCATGGGAGGGAATTGAAACTGAAGCCGGGTTCAGGAATCGGGGATTCGGTCAGAACAGTTTCTCCCTCGGCAGCTCTCCAAGCAATGGTGCCCTGGCATCACGCTGCGACAACGTTGGGGAGGCGAGCGGCCATTTGATGCCGACCTCAGGATCATCCCAGCGGAAACCGAGCTCATTCTGCGGGGAATAAATCTCGGTGCATTTGTAGTGAAACAGCGCGGTCTCACTAATGACGGCGAAGCCATGGGCAAACCCGGGTGGAACATAAAACTGCCGCTTGCTGTCGGCCGTGAGATTCACGCCGTGCCATTGCCCGAAGGTGCGGGAGCCGCGCCGGATGTCCACCGCGACGTCGAAGACCTCGCCCTGCCAGACCGAGACCAGTTTCCCTTGGGCCAATGGATTCTGGAAATGCAGTCCGCGCAACGTACCGCGTTGGGAAAAGGAGAAATTGTCCTGGACGAACGCGGCGCTGATTCCCGCTTCGCGATACCGTCGTTCATTCCACGATTCCAGGAAAAATCCCCGATGGTCACCGTAAACATCCGGTTCGATGATCAGGAGGCCTTCCAGTCCGCAGTTGATGACCTTCATAGAGTTCGATGCGCCCTCAACGGGAATTCCGTCGCGGCAATGACTTCACGCGATAGTCCCCGCGGCTGAAATACTTTTCAAGCCAGACGTAGGCGCAGATGAAAAAGTAGCGGCTGCCCATTTCCTTGATCTTGAGTTTGGCCTCTCCGTGCTTGCGATTCTGCCAGGTGATGGGCACGACCGTCCAGGAGTAACCCCGCACGATCGCTTTCAGCGGGATCTCGACGGTCAGGTTAAAATGGGGCGAGAGAAACGGGCGGCAGCCGTCGATCACGGTGCGGCGGTAGGCCTTGAAGGCGTTGGTCGTGTCGTTGAGCGGGATGTGAAAGAGAATGCGGATAAACAGATTCGCGGGCCGGTTAATGAAGAGTTTCACGCGCGGATAGTCGCTCACGCCGCCACCCTTCACAAATCGACTCCCAAAAACACAATCCCAGCCTTCGTTGAGCAAGCGCCAGTATTTGACCGCGTCGGCTGGCGAATCGGAAGCGTCGGCCATCATGATCACACAAGCGTCGCCTTTGCTGTGATCGAGACCATGCACGACCGCACTGCCGAAACCGTGCGGCCCCGGGTTCTTAATCGGCGCCAATGTGGGCACTTCCTGGCGCAGCATGTCCAGGA
>DASRKV010000203.1:0-2436 GCA_035648795.1 Opitutaceae bacterium | reverse complement strand
GTTTCAGTCCAGTCTCGGCGCATGGCTCATTACGACGTCCCTGCTTTTCTCGCCGCCTTGCTCCACGCCCGCTCGCCCTCCGGTTACGAATTCGAAGCGCAAAAGGTCTTCGATGAGTACGTCAAGCCGGCCGCCGACGAGTACGCCAACGACGCGCTGGGCAACCGCCTCGCGACGCTCCATCCCGGCGGCGATCCCGTGCTCATGTTCGCCGGGCACATGGACGAACTCGGACTGATCATCACCTATGTCAACAAAGACGGCTTCCTCTATTTCGACACCATCGGCGGTCACGATCGCACGGTGATTTCGGGCCGCCGGGTGATCATTCAAACCGCCGCGGGACCCGTCAAGGGCGTCACCGGCAAGCGCGCGATTCATCTCATGGACGAAAGCGACCGCAAAAAGGTCCCGGAGATTCATGAGATCTGGATCGATATCGGCGCCCGTTCAAAACAGGAGGCGCTGGACCGGGTGGCGATCGGGGATGTCGCCACCTACGACCATGAATTCGAATTGATCCACGGCAGCATCGGAACGTCCCGGGCGTTCGACAACAAGGTCGGGGCCTACATCGTGGGCGAATCGTTGATCCGCCTGGCCGGCACCAAGAAGAAACTGGCGGCCAAGGTCGTCGCGGTGGCGACCGCCCAGGAGGAGATCGGCGTGCGCGGCGCCACCACCTCCGCCTATGCGGTCAATCCGCACTTCGCGGTGGCGGTCGACGTCGGCCATGCGACCGACCACCCGGACTGTGACAATCGCAAGTACGGCGAGACGAAACTCGGCGGCGGCCCCATCATCTGCCGCGGCCCCAACATCAATCCGAAAGTCTACGCGCGGCTGTTGCAGGCGGCGAAACGCGTCAAGATTCCCTACCAGCTGGAAGCCGATCCGCGGCCGACGGGCACGGACGCCCGCGCCATCCAGATGGGACGCGGAGGCGTCGCGACCGGCCTGGTGAGCGTCCCCCTGCGCTACATGCACACCCCGAGCGAGGTCGTCGATCTCGAAGACGTGGAGCGGTGTGTGCGGTTGTTTGTCGAATTCGCCCTGTCGCTCGAGCCAGGCGACTACGCGCACTGGTAGGTTTTCCCGCCGCGGGCAAACCTAGGCCGCGTCGGCCTTGGTCTCGCCGGACTTGGGCGCCTTCTTCAGCAGCGGGCGGCGGAGGCCCTTGACGACGGCCTCATCGATCACCACCTCCACCACGTCCTCGCGTTGCGGCAGGTCAAACATGACTTCCAGCATCAGGTTCTCAAGGATGGAGCGCAACGCGCGCGCCCCGGTCTTGAGTTCGATGGCCTTCCGGGCGATGGCGTTCACCGCATCGCGGGTGAAGCGCAATTGCACGCCGTCCATGGCAAAAAGCTTCGAGTACTGCTTCACCATTGCGTTCTTCGTGCGCAACAGGATCCGCACCAGATCGGCTTCGGTCAGCGGATCCAGCACCGACACGATCGGCAGGCGCCCGATAAACTCCGGGATCATGCCGTAACGGACCAGATCCTCCGGCGCGATCATTTGCATCATCTCCTCGGGCGTGAGGTTATGGTCCTCCGGGTTCACGTGAAAACCCAGGGAACTCGAGCCGATCCGCTTCTTCACGAATTGTTCGAGCCCGACAAACGCGCCGCCGCAGATGAACAGGATGTTGGCCGTGTTGACCTGGATGTACTCCTGGTTGGGGTGCTTGCGCCCGCCTTGCGGGGGAACATTGCAGACGGTGCCTTCCAGAATCTTGAGCAATGCCTGCTGCACGCCTTCGCCCGACACATCGCGGGTGATGGAGATATTCTCCGTGGTCCGGCGGATCTTGTCGATCTCGTCGATGTAGACGATGCCGCATTCCGCTTTTTTCACGTCGTAGCTGGCCGATTGCAGCAGCCGCAACACCACGTTCTCCACATCCTCGCCGACGTAGCCCGCCTCCGTCAGCGTCGTTGCATCCGAGATGGCAAAGGGCACGTCGAGGATGCGCGCCAGCGTCCGCGCAAGCAGGGTCTTGCCCGAGCCGGTCGGCCCGACGAACAGGACATTGCTCTTCTCCACCTCCACGTCGGTGAACTCCGGCGCCATCGCCGCACCCCCGCGCTGCGGCTGGCCGGCATCGAACATCAGGCGCTTGTAATGGTTGTAGACCGCGACCGAGAGCACTTTTTTGGCGTGGTCCTGGCCGATCACGTAATCGTCGAGCGTCTTCTTGATCTCCACCGGCTTCAGCAGGCGGAAGGCGGGACGAGTCTCCACCGCCGGCATCTTGATCTCCCGGTCGATGATCGTCTTGCAGACGTTGACGCACGAATCGCAGATATACACCCCCGGGCCGGCGATGATCTTCTTCACTTCCGCCTGCGACTTGCCGCAGAACGAACACAGGGTCATGCGGGAGGATTTGGCCATGCGGTTGAAGGGCTAAGGCGGGGGCGGCGGGGT